>DASWEH010000291.1:0-16144 GCA_036394895.1 Anaerolineales bacterium | reverse complement strand
ATTGTGTTTCCTGTCATGGAGAGACCGGCAAAGGAGATGGTCCACTAGGCGTGGTGCTGAATCCGCGTCCCGCTGACCTTTCTCAACATGCCATCCCAGGTGTTCATACCGATGCACAGCTCTACGAATGGATCACGGATGGTTTTCCCGGTTCTGCCATGCCAGCCTGGAAATCCCGTCTATCTGATACTGATCGCTGGAACTTGGTAAACTTTATCCGTACCTCGGCGCCTAGACAATAATACTCAATGTGTAGTCAAAGATTCCTAATCACGAAGGCAGACTTTTTTTCCTGGTTACTGGTTTTCAGCCTTTGGGGTCGTTTGCGAGTCTCTTACCAGATAAGGAGCTTATTGCCAGCGTAAGTGGAGAAGGTCTATTTGTGATGGATTTGGATGGCTCGAACCTGAGGCGGTTGATCCCTGGTCTGAAAGTTCATGATACAGTAAGCTGGATATCCCAACCGGATCTTTAGTAGAAGGAAGGCATCCTCGCATGAAGGCCCATTTCCTAGTTTGGTCTCTCGTTTTTGCTCTAGCCCTTTCCAGTTGTTCCATTCAGGTTGAGCAGCCAACAGTTGTAACGCCCGCTCCAACACTTGAATCCATACCTCCTACGCTTTCGCCCGAGGAAAATAGCCCGCAAACAAATATAGTCACAACGACTCAGATACCGGTGACTTGGGGTGATCTGAATTTGACCGGGAGGCTGCTTTATATCAATGGGATTCTTGTAGACAACGTCTTCAGTTTGCAAATCCAGGTTCTGAATCTTGTAACCGGCGAGGTTACCACAATCTTCGATGCTCCCAAATACTCCTGGATCTATTACGTCACGGTTTCGCCAGACAACACGCAAGTTCTCATGTCTTATGCACCTCCTCCTGGAGATAACCCAGTAGACCAGGATATTTACATTATGCCTTTGGATGGCTCTCAGCCGCCACAGTTGCTGTTCACACCTCCAACGCCAGAGGATGATTATACCGAGGTGGAATGGTCACCGGACGGCAAGTACATTTACTTCACTCACGTCAATTATCAGATCCCGCCCGAGCCCGATCAGATCTATCCTCTTTATGAGATTTACCGAATGGCATTCCCGGATGGTCAGCCCGAAAAGGTCGCAGAGAAAACTTATTGGCCTAGGCTGTCGCCGGATTCATCCCACATCGCATACGTTTCGGTGGATCTTTTTACACGCGGCAACAAACTATTTGTGGCAGATGCCAATGGAGAGAATGCACATGAAATTAAAATTACTGGCCCACGCATACCAGATATTAAAGATGCACCAATTTTTTCTCCCGATGGTCAGTCCCTCATATTTAGCGCGGATATACCCGTCCAATCCTACCAGCCGAGCTGGCTTGACAAATTGATGGGAGTTCGCGTTGTCAAAGCACATGGGAATGTTCCTTCTGACTGGTGGTCAATCCTGGTGACGGGCGGAGAGATGACTCGATTGACGAACATTCAGTCCTTAGGCTTATTTGCCAGTTTCGCGCCGGATGGCAAGCATATTGCAAGTTACAGTCTCAATGGGATCTTTGTGATGAAACCAGATGGCTCAGAATTGACAATGTTGATTCCGAATCCGCAGGCAGTTCCAGGGACGGTTAATTGGATTCCATAGATTTGCCCGCGTATACCAGTATGAAAGCTCGCTCAAAGGAAAGAACTTAAATGAAATCGTAAGTTCCGCTGGTATCCCTGGAACTATAAGTTACAGAGTATCGCGTAATTTACTAAACCGAACTTGTGATATTCACTCGTAATTTGTATCAAAAAGTTTAGTAATTTATGAGACAAGCGATAGATACCTTAGTGAAAGGTTATATGTCTAAGATTCATTTCCCCGCATGGTGGCTGGTTGTTGCTTTGACTATCTCTGGTTGCTCAGTAGAAATTAACCAACCGTCAGTTGCGGTTTCTCCCATCCCCGGCACTCAAAATCCAAACGAATCTCCAGCGCCTGCCAAAATACCCATTACCTGGGCGAATTTGAACTTAACGGGGAAACTGGTGTACGTCGCTGCAAATAGTACAACTGCAAGAGTATCCGTACAATCTCTCAATCTTGAAACCGGTGACCTTGTAACAATCTTTCAGGTCCCTCAGCGGGGTTGGGTAGACGCTGTGGCAGTTTCGCCAGATCATCAAACATTAATTCTATCGTTTTCACCGCCCATGGAATCTGCCTATGGTGGACAGACATCCCTTTATCATATACCTCTGGATGGATCCGAACCGCCGCAATTGCTTATCACTCCACAAACCAACCAGGATCTGTATTTTCAGCCTACATGGTCGCCGGACGGAAAATATATTTATCTCGCACACATCAATTACGAGTCGCTGCCATCCTATGAGATCATGCGTATGGTTTACCCGGATGGAAAACCAGAAACGCTGATTGACATGCCTATTGGCCTCGGGTTTCGGACGATAATACTTTGCTCGTCTATGTTGCCCTCGAACCAAAAAGTGGGACAAATCACCTCTCCTTCGCCAATCTGGATGGAAGGGATCCACACCAGGTCCCTGTGAACGATTTGCCGGTTCCATCTGTGATTGATGCGCCAATGTTTTCACCCGATAACCAATTGATCCTTTTCAGTTCTCCGATTGGGATAAAGGCTTCCGCGCCCGCGCCGCGTTGGCTTGATCAATTGCTAGGCGTACAAGTAGCTCTTGCTGATGGCACATTGCCTTCGGATTGGTGGTCTGTTCCTTTGGGAGGCGGAAATGTCACGCGGTTAACAAATATTGAAGCAACAAGTCTCTTTGCCACTATTTCACCTGACAAGCGTTTTATCGCCAGCTACAGTGGGGGTGGTCTATTTGTAATGAATCCAGATGGGACAGGTTTAACACTGTTAATACCTGATACGGGTGGGATTCCTGGCACTGTGAACTGGATACCCTAAGAAAGAATAGATTTCGCTTCTTCCACAAGTTGCTACTCGTCGAGATAATATCTCGGCTATTTTTAATTAACAAAGGATGATTGCAGGTTACAATCATGCTTTCGTCATCCCTGTTGTAAAATCATCCGATTGACGAGACATTATGCCTTTCTTTGCGATCAGTATCTTTCTTTCCGCTTTCCTGCTCTTTCAAATCCAGCCTATGATCGGGAAATTCATTTTGCCCTGGTTTGGTGGCACGCCTGCGGTCTGGTCAACCTTGATGTTGTTCTTTGAAATCCTGCTGACGGGTGGTTACGCCTATGCTTACTGGCTGATTGGGCGAGTGCAAGCCAAACGGCAACCTGTCGTTCACATTGCGTTGATTGCCTTTGCCCTCCTTCTTCTCATTCTATTTTCATTTATTTGGAAATCGCCCATCACTCCAGATTCAGCCTGGAAGCCGGAGAGTGTCGGTTCACCGGTACTTGATATTTTCAAGTTACTCCTCGTTTCAGTTGGCTTGCCTTATTTCATTCTCGCAACGAACGGTCCACTCATGCAGGCCTGGTTCAGTCGGCTCTTTCCTCAAGGATCCTATACACGCCTGTACGCGTTATCAAATGTTGGCTCATTGCTTGGACTGCTGGCCTATCCGCTCTTCATTGAACCGATCTTATCCCTGCGCCTACAAGGATGGACCTGGTCCTTGAGCTTTGCCCTCTTTGGATTGCTCGTAGGCTGGATCGCGCTCCGAAGCGGACGTGTCACAACTCGCTCGCAGCCGAACGTTGATCCCGTTTTATCGGCGGGGCAGCCATCTTTTGCTGTAATATCGTTATGGGTGATTCTCAGCGCGACCGCTTCCCTGTTCCTCTTATCGGTTACGAATCAGATCACTCAGGAGGTGGCGGTGATCCCGTTTTTATGGGTACTGCCGCTGGCGCTTTATTTGCTTTCTTTCATTCTGACGTTTTCAGGCGAGCGGGGATACAACCGCAAATTCTATGCATTCCTGTTTATCCTCTCCGCGGTGTTGACGTTGTTTGTCATGCTCAATGCAACAAGGCTGCATGTCTACTGGCAAATCCTTGGGTATTGTTTACTGCTGTTTGCGGCCTGTATGCTTTGCCATGGAGAGTTGTATCTTTTGCGACCTTCCGCACGGCATCTGACTATGTTTTATCTGATGGTTTCCATTGGCGGTGCATTGGGCGGAGTATTTGTTAGCCTGATCGCTCCCCTGATTTTCAATGGTTATTGGGAATTCTTCGTCGGATTGGCGATGACCATCGCGATTCTGCTTACGGTGCTTCGTTCAAATCGCGATAACACTGCCCGTGCTCGCTTTGTATTCACTGTCTTTACACTGGTGACTGTCATGCTGGCGGTTCTGAGCACTTTCTTTTCCGGCGCGTTGTACGCAAAGCGGAATTTCTATGGCGTGATCCGTGTTCGTGAGCTCACTCTCCAAAGTTCAGCCGAAAGCGCATACGTGATGTCACACGGAATTACCGTTCACGGGCTTCAATTTATCAACTCAGAATTGCGTGCCAGGCCGACAACCTATTATGTTCAAGGGAGCGGCGCGGGTTTAGCAATTCTCAATCACCCAAAGTATGAAAATAATGAGCCGATGCGCGTTGGCTTGCTGGGTCTCGGGATCGGCACACTCGTTGGCTACGGACGGTCTGGTGACGACTATTGCCTCTATGAAATTAATCCTGTTGTGGTTGATCTGGCACAGGGACAGGGGAATTATTTTTCATTTCTCAAAGATAGCCAGGCGAATATTACGATGGTTCTGGGTGACGCCCGCATTTCGCTTGAACAGGAACTTGCCGACGGGAATCCGCAAAACTTTGATGTGCTTGTGCTGGACACCTTTAGCAGTGACTCTATCCCTATTCATTTGGCAACGAAAGAAGCCTTCGCCTTGTATCTTGCCCATCTCGCATCGGATGGGATCATCGCTGCCCATATTACAAATCTGCATCTCGATCTTCAGCCTGTCTTCTGGCAACTGGCTCAGGATTATGATTTGAGCATGGTGCGAGTCAATTATCCGGGCGATTCACAAGGCGGCTATGCCTCACACTGGATTTTGCTCTCACGCGATCCAGCTTTATTGGAAATTGCTGCTATTCAGGAGCATTCAGTTGATTTGACTGGATACTCCACAGATATCAAATCGTGGACAGATGATTACAGCAACCTGTTTCAGATATTGAAGTAATTCCCGCTTGTCTCATTAAAAAGTGAACTTTTTGAATGAATTCCCAGTCTAAAATTCAAATTTCAAGTTACCCTACGCATGTCAAACAGGCGTGCGGCACACAGTAAGTGACTGTCACTCTTCTACAAAACCACTCCCAGCACCGCCACAAAATGTGCCGCTGCGGCGAGCATGACAAAGATGTGCCACATTTCATGGAATCCAAATACACCGGGGATAAAGTTGAAGATCTTGGTAATATACACAATCGCGCCAAGGGTATAAACGATGCCGCCCGCAATCAGCCAGCTAATCACCCATACAGGTAGAACAGCCAGCATCTGACCAATCGCTGCAAGGCATAGCCAGCCCATCACGAGATAAATTCCCGCGTTCAACCAGCGTGGCGCCCGGATATAAAATATCTTCACAATGATCCCGATCAATGCCAGCGACCAGATGATACTCAACATGCCCCATTTCCAGAACCCTGAGAAGGCGTTCACACAAAATGGAGTATAGGTGCCTGCGATCAGGCAGTAAATCGCAGCATGGTCGACCTTGCGAAAAATTTCCAAAGTCTTTTCTTTAACTTGTACCATGTGATACGTGGCACTTGCAGAAAATAAAAAAATCAAGCTGATACCGTAAACCAGCAATGATATGATTTTGACAGGTGTGCCCCAGCCAACGATCAGCAGGGCGATCAACCCGATCAGTGCGAGACTCGCGCCGCCCCAATGTGTAAGGCTATTAACGGGCTCACGCAGTTTTCTAAGCATGTTCTGCCTCTTCAATAATTCGTGTTTTGGTTGCCATCATAATAAATACCAGGCTTGATTTTACTTCGATCTCATGGACTTCCAGGCGAAAGCCCGCTTTGGCAAAAGGTTCTTTCGATCTTTCATGGAGTATTTCAGACAGATTTGGAGGTGTTTCTCCGGTGATGCGAAACAACCATGCCAATGCTCGATCTAGTCCGCCGCGCCCAGTAATGGCTGCGCCAGGTAAGATCACAAATCTCCCAGCTTGTGTTAGGACGCGTTCGGCTTCAGTTAATGTTCTAGGATCAAAAATATATTCTGCGGGAAAAGTTGACACAATGGTATCGAACGATCCATTTGGAAAGGGGAGCTGTTGGGCAATTCCCCGCGTTAAGTTAACTTGCGTGTAGGCACGCTGTTGAAGGGTGGAATTGCGATCTGCTTTTGGGACAAAATAGCGTGTTAGATTATGCTTTGCAAGACGACCCATCTGCGCTGATTCATCTATCCCAACCGCGAACAGGTTTCGGTGCTGCCCTGCGAAGTCCTCGTAGAGGGAGCCCTGTCGAAGGGTGAGCAAGATCCGCTGCAAATGTCCGGGCCCGTGACCAATCTCGAGGATTCGATTCCCCTCGATAAACGGGATCACGCTCATCACCCAATCCTTCCAGCGATTGAACGAAACGGTCGCCGCGACGAGATCGTAGGTGAACGCGAATTGGTGATAGAGCAGACGGAAGAAAAACCGCAGGAGCGTTTTCACAAGCGAAGCACTACAGTCCCGCGTGCTTCTGGCAGGAGTCCTGTGGACAAGCGAAGCACGCGAAGCGCGTGGACAAAAAATAAGGGTTTGACCGCCAAGCGAGTCAAACCCTTGCCTCGTTGAAGACAAATTATGCAGCGGTCGTTTCGCTGGTTTCGTCAGATTTCCCGGTTGTCTTGCTGCGAACGGCTTCCATCGCGCTTTTGCCGCGCTCACGGACGTCTTCCACAACGCCTTTGCCTCGCTCCCGGACATCGTCCATCATTTGCTGGCTGCGTTCGCGAAGTTGCTGTGCCATTTCGTCAGCCCGGGCGCGGGCATCCGCGGCGGCAGCTTCGGCGCGCGCCATAGCTTCCTCGGCAGTAATCTGTGCCTTGTCGCGTAGTTCGATGGATTTATCTTTGATCAGTGCCCGAGTCTCTTCGCCCGTTTGAGGTGCGAACAACAGGGCCACTACAGCGCCTGAAAGCCCCCCAACAATGAAGCCTACGAGAAAGGCGCCAAACTCATCACGGTCAGACATGGTAACCTCCTTCTGGTTATCAAACATTTTGGGATTGTATACATGAAATTCATCTCAGATTTTACAGGGATTTCTTAATCCCTGCAAAATCTGCAGATTGCTCCGAAGAAAGGATCTGGCTTATTTCTTCTTGATGCCCATTAATTCTATCACGCGGTTCATGCCAGCGAGGTAGCCATTAAGTTTGATGACTGGTTCAACAACATTCTCCCCCAGGAACTCCGCAGTCCCGCGCAAATTGTTGACGGTCTCGTTGGTGGCCGTCAAAATCGGGCGCACTTCGTTTTGCAAAAGGTTAATCAGGCTTGCCAATTGGACAATTAATACAATGAGGGCGACGCCAATCATCAAGGATTCCAACGCCACAACAATTATGAATACGTCCCGGATCTTGTCGGTTGGTGTCGTGGGTTGCAGCAGGAAAAAGATGGCTAGCCCCAGAAGTATCAACAGGATGATGACACCAATGATCACGCCGATCATGATGCGTTTCATTTTTTGGTCTTGCGCGCTTGGTTCGGGGGCCTTTTCAGAAGCAAACTGAGAAGTAGAGGGTTGAATATCAGTTGTTTCCATAGAATGATTATAGCATCTTTATGGCGAATTCATGCTAAGCGATTTCATCTCATGACGTAGGGTTTCTCCCCATGCCTCACGGAAGGGGCGTGGGTTGTAGCCCAATTCACGTTTGGCTTTGCTATTATCACCCATATATGTAACACCTGCAATGACACGAAGTCCCTCCGATGTGTAGGTTGGAGGTAGTATCCCGTCAAAGGGTTTGACCAATATTGACATCACATTAAAGATCTGGTGTGGAATGGTTCTCGGCGCGGGTTTGCCTGTGATCTCACTGGCAAGTTTGAAGGCATCTGTAAATGTATAGCGTTCGCCAGAAATAATGTATGACTCTCCGATCCTTCCCTTTTCCATTGCCAAAATATGACCTTTTACGATGTCATTGACAGATGCCCAGCAGTTTCCAGCTTGGTCGGGAAGAGCAGGAAGGTTTCCCTTCAAAAAGCTGATAATGTTATCTCTCAGGGTGGAAGTATCGCCAGGTCCGTAGATGAGGCCCGGCATCACAATGACGAGCGGCAAACCTTTTGCAATGAATTTCTTCGCAATGTCATGCGCGGCTGCTTTAGTTCGGTCATATTCGCTGATATGCTTGCCGCTAAAATGATAACTTTCATCCACAACCTGACCATGGGTATCTGAGTTAATTGCACAAGTGCTGGTGTAAACTCCTTTGGGGATTTTTAACTCCTGCATCAGTTCAAGAACATTGCGCGTACCTTGAATGTTGACGCGTTCTCCGTCGCTTTTGTCGCGCGTGCCGATCTTGTACCAGCCTGCGACATGAAAGACGCCATCCACGCCCTGCAACCCTTCACGCATGGACGCTTTATCGGTTACATCACCTTTGAATAATTTCACTCCAATTGCTTGCAGGTCCTTTGCTTTGTTGAGATCTCTTACCGAAGCATGGACTTCATGCCTCTGCTCACACAGTTTTTTTACCAACACACCGCCTACAAAGCCCGTTGCACCTGTGACAAAATATTTCATGGTTCAGTCTCCTCGCTAATAGTATTCGTAGGGCGGGTTTTGCGAAGCACCTGCCAAAATTGGTGTTTTCCAAGAATTGTCAGGCTACCCTCATCAGGGCACTACGCAGCAAGCCTGACCTACATGGGACTTTCCAAGAGATCTGATGAAATAGAACCAAACGCTATTGTATGGTTTTCTCAAGGTCGCTTGACAAATTCTCTTTTTGTACACGGAACACGCAGACAATGTCGCCACGGCGCCACGGCGACGCACGGATCTTCCATGAAACGACGGAAAAAATCCGTGTACAGGGGATCTTCACTCCGGACCTTGAGAAGGCCATGGGTGCTATTGTACCCAACCTTGACATTCAAAAACAGGTACGTTATCATAAGACAACCGACCGTTCGGTAGGGAGATGCTTATGACCAGAGAAAACATTCTTGAGGCTGCGGCACAGGTCTTTCGCCAAAAGGGATTTCACGGCGCATCGATGCAGGATATTGCCGAAGCCGTGAATCTGCAAAAAGCCAGCTTGTACCACCATGTTTCTTCCAAACAGGAGATCCTGCTTGCCCTGCTTGATCGTGCCCTTGAGCTTCTCCTTGAACGCATTTCTGCAATTTCAAATCAACCCATTCCTGCGAACGCAAAACTTCAACAGATGATCCGTGCCTATTTGCAAATCCTGGCTGAGAATACCGACCTCTCAGCCGTTTTGTTGTTCGAGCATCGTTCTCTGGAGCGTAAACAACACGCCCGGCATGTGCCAAATCGTGACAGATTCGAAGCCTTATGGCGCAGCGTCCTTGCCGAGGGAGTAGCCTCACAACTCTTTCAGTGTGATGATCCTGCGATCACGGCGCGCGCCATCCTTGGCATCATGAATTGGACTATCACCTGGTATCGTCCGAATGGCGACCTGACCATCAACCAGATTGCCGATCAATATTCGAATTTACTTCTGAATGGCTTATTGAAATGAGTGAATCGTTGACCTTTGCTCTCTTCGAGACGTCAGGTGGAGCAAAAATCCATCGTCTTCCGTTGGAGGTCTTTCCCAACTTTTGGGCGTATGTTTACATCGTTCAAAAAGATGAGTACTGTGTTTTGATCGATGCTGGTTCAGGTACGGACAATTCGCACGAAAATTTATTAGACGGCTTGAAACAGGCGGGAATTCGATCTTCTGACTTGACTCACATCCTTTTGACCCACGCTCACATCGATCACTACGGTGGACTCTCCAAACTGCGATCAATCACGAATGCGAAGATCGGAGTCCATGAATTAGATGTGCAAACGGTCGCCTATCACGAAGCCAGACTTGCATTGATCGGACGGCGCCTCGCTTCCTTCCTGGCCGAAACGGGGCTCGCTGAAGAGACGCGTGAGCATGTCCTCAATATGTACCGCTTCAGTAAGGCCATCTACCAGTCTACCCCTGTAGATTTCACCCTTCGGCACGCCCTATCGGGCAATCAGGGCAGCGCCTTTGGAGCCCTGAACATGCAACTTGGTCCATTCGAGTTCATTCATTTGCCTGGACATTGTCCGGGCCATATCGCCATTCGCATTGACGATGTTGTTTTCTGTGGTGATATGGTCGTGGAGGGAGTCACGCCCCATCTCTCGCCTGAATCGATCAATCCCTACAGCGGACTCGACCATTATCTGGAGTCGCTTTCACGGCTCCAGGACTGGTCGAAGGAGGCGAGCCTGATTTTTAACGGTCACGATGAAGTGATCACCGACCTCCCTGCGCAGATCCAATTAACTAAACAAAATATCATCCGCCGTCTGAGAAAAGCTGTCGAAGCGCTCAGTGAACCGCTCAACATTGCAGAAGTTTGCCAGGCGGTCTATGGCGAAACCGGTGGATATAACCAGATGCTCGTCGTCGAAAAGACGGGCGCGTATGTGGAATATCTGTATGAACATGGCATGATCGAAATCGTGAATGCGAGTGAAGTGGAGCAGGGAAAACCTGCGCGGTATTGGAAGCTGCAAGAGGAACACATGATATTGGAAGAACTTGAAAGAAAAATAGGCACGTCTACTGGTACACAAGTACATACGTAGAACATGTTTACCTGTTTGCTTATCTACTTGTGTACCTATTGGAAGGAGATGGCTTATGTACTCGTTTGAACCAACTGAAGAACAACAAATGCTGGTCGAGGCAGTAGGAAAATTCGCGGTCAATGATTTGCGGGTAGTTGCGCATGAAGCCGAAGAAGGCAGTCAACTCCCGAAACAGCTTATCAGAAAAGGGTGGGAGCTAGGCTTGTTACAGGCCTCTATCCCCGAAGCCTATGGTGGCTTTGGGGAGCGGAGTGCGGTCACGGGCGTGCTGGCTGTTGAAGAGATCGCATCTGGTGATCTCGCAGGCACGTTGGCTGTTCTGACGCCTTCCCTCTTTGCCACGCCAATTTTGCTCGCAGGTAGCGAAGAGCAAAAGCAGGGATACTTGCCCAAAATCATTGCAGGTGAGTGGAGTGCCTATACAGCCGCCCTGATTGAGTATGCCTTTGACTTTGATCCAAACGCGTTGAAAACAACTGCTGTACTCGAAGGTGACGAATATATCCTCAACGGCGAGAAGGCATTTGTCCCATTCGCAAAAGATGCAGAAGCAATTCTGGTGTATGCGAATGTGGATGGACAAACGCAAGGTTTTATTGTTTCGAAAGATTCAGCCGGATTGACGATCGGCGATGAACATGAAAAATTGATGAGCCTGAATGCTCTTCCGTTATATCGAATTCATTTGGATAACGTGAAAGTTCCATTATCCAATCGGCTGGGCGGCGCCTCAGGTCATGAATTTGCGCCAATCCTGGCGTCGATGCGCGTTGCGATCGCTGCCGCGGCTGTCGGGGTGGCGAATGCCGCGTTCGAATATGCGCGCGATTACGCCAAGGAGCGCGAAGTCTTTGGTGTAAAGGTCGCCCAGAAACAAGCTATTGCCTTCATGCTTGCCGAAATGCGGACTGAGATCGAAGCTAGCCGTCTGCTCACCTGGGAAGCCGCATGGAAGTTGGATCAGGGCAAAGAGGATGCGTTCACCGAAGCCTATTTCGCAGCGACTGGCGCAGCAGACATGGTGATGATGGTCACTGACCGTGCAGTGCAAATCCTTGGCGGTCACGGATATATCCGCGATCACCCTGTTGAAATGTGGATGAGGAATGGTCGTGGCTTTGCGATGTTTACGGGACTAGCTATCGTTTGACGTCATTGCGAGGAGCGTTCGTGGCGACGAAGCAATCTCAAACTCCATAGGAGATTGCTTCGCTCCCCGCCAAGCGGGTCGCTCGCAATGACGGAAGAAGGAGATATCATGCCAATCGAATTTGAAGCACCGAAACCGATCGTGCAAACACAGTTCGTATTGAAAACCGTGGCAGAAGAGATGATGCGCTCGCGCTCGCGTTATTTTGATGAGCATGAGCACGAGATTCCCTGGGATTATATTGAGTTCATGCACTCAGCAATGCGAGCCATGGGCGGTAGTAGTCTGGCTCCCCACGAGAACGGTAAGAAAAGTGAAGAAAAGGAAAAACGTCCACCCATCGGGTATCAGATGATCGCCGCTCAGATCGAAGCATTGTGCTGGGGTGACGTGGGAATGTATCATTGCCTGCCAGGCGGCGGACTTGGAGCGGCCGCGGTTTTTTCTGCAGGGACGCCGGAGCAGAAGACGAAATTCCTGGCGCGCTTCAACGAGGAAAAACCGACTTTCGCCGCGATGAGCATCACAGAAGCAGGCGCAGGTTCAGATAACTCTGCCATTCGCACGCGCGCGATATTGGATGAAAAAACCAATGAATGGGTTCTGAATGGCGAAAAGATCTTTGTCACGGGCGGCGATAAGTCTTTCACGGAGTACGAAAAACTCGGCAAAGGATTCATTGTGGTATGGGCGACAATTGATCCATCTGCAGGTCGGGCCGGGCTGCGAGCTTTTGTTGTTGAAAGTGGAACGCCGGGTGTCAAAGTCACAAAATTAGAACATAAAATGGGCATTCGCTGTAGTGACACTGCCGCGATTTCACTGGTAGACGCACACGTTCCGTATGACAACATCCTTGGCAGCCCAACAGTTGAAAAAACAACCACAGGTTTCAAGGGCGCGATGGCAACCTTCGACGCGACTCGCCCTCTCGTTGCCGCCTCAGGTGTCGGCGTAGCACGAGCCGCCCTCGAATTTCTGAAGGACAAACTCGCGGAGAATGGAATTCAGATCCGCTATGGATTGCCTCGTCAGAAGCTGACCTCCATTGAACGGGATGTGATCGACATGGAGATTATGCTCAAATCTGCATGGCTGATGGTAATCAAGGCGGTCTGGATGGCGGATAACAAGAAATCCAACGCACTCGAGGCCTCGATGAGTAAGGTCAAGGCGGGCGATGTGTGTACCAAGATCACACAGAAAGTCGTGGAGATTCTGGGTCCGCTCGGTTACAGCCGCGAGTTCCTTGCCGAGAAGTGGTTCCGCGACGCCAAGATCACCGATATCTACGAAGGTACCGGGCAGATCAACCGCCTGGTTGTGGCGCGGCAAATTTTGGGCTACAGCGGGAAAGAGTTGAGATAGATATATATACGGTGGTCGAGTAGCCCCGTGTTTTTTGGGGCATATCGAGACCACCAATGAGAAGCAAACATAAACTTAAAACTGGTGGTTTCGACACCTGCACTTGCGTGCCGGTGCAAGTGTATGGCGGACGAGCGCCGCCTACTCAACCACCGGAGTAGGAAGTAATTATGAAATACCACATTCACAAAGCAGTCGTGATCGGTTCAGGGACTATGGGCGCGGCGATTGCAGCACATCTTGCCAACGCGGGCGTACCGGTGACATTGTTAGATATTGTCCCGAAAGATGCTCCAGCGGGTGATAGGGATGCACGCAACAAGATTGTCAATGAAGGTTGGGATCGTTGCCTGAAAGCAAAGCCTGCAAATTTGATGTCCTCTGAGTTGAAGACGTTTGTCGAGCTTGGTAATCTTGAAGACGATTTCGGCGTGGTTGCAGAAGCGGACTGGATTTGCGAAGCGATTGTTGAGAATCTCAAGATCAAGCAGGATCTGATGGCGCGTATCGATGAGGTACGCAAGCCGGATGGAATTGTCACGACGAACACATCCGGCATTCCCGTCCACGCGATTGCGGAGGGACGCTCGAAGGAGTTCAGGAAACATTTTCTTGGAACTCATTTCTTCAATCCACCGCGCTATTTGAAGCTGTTGGAAATCATCCCGACCAAAGATACCGATAAGGAAGTGGTTGAGCTCTTTTCATGGTTCGGTGAATATCGTCTTGGCAAGGGGATCGTATTGTGCAAGGACACGCCGAACTTCATCGGCAACCGCGTTGCATTTGGAACCGGCGCGTTTGCAATGGATTACATCTTGAAAAACGGCTATACCGTCGATGAAGTGGATGCGATTACAGGTCCATTGATCGGGCGACCCAAGACAGCCACGTTCCGTTTGATCGACCTGGTCGGGCTGGATGTGTGGGATCATGTCGGACGGAATCTTGCACCCTTGATTCCTTATGACAAGCTGGGCCAGGAATATCTCAAAGCCGAAGCACCAGCCAAATTGATGTCCACGATGTTGGAGCGCAAGTGGCTGGGTAATAAAACCAAAATTGGCTTTTATAAGGAAGTCCGTGGCGAAGATGGTAAGAAGGAATTCTGGTCCCTTGATTTGAACACGCTCGAACATGTCCCGCCGACCAAGCCGCGCTTTGACTCGGTCAAGAACGCAAAAGATGCCGAGGGACTCGGAGAGAGGCTCCAGGTCCTGTTGGGAGCGGATGACAATGCGGCGAACCTCGTCAAGGCGCTCACATATCAAGGTTTCCAATACGCATCGTCTATCATCCCTGAAGTTGCTGATACGGTCAAACCAATTGATGACGCAGTCCGCTGGGGATTCATGCACGAGGCAGGTCCATTTGAAACGTGGGATATGCTCGGTGTGCGTGACACTGTGAAACGGATGAAAGCCGCGGGGTATCCAGCTGCCAAATGGGTCAACCAGATGCTCAAAGTTGGCTTCGAGTCGTTCTATCAATATAAGAACGGCGAAAAAGTTGGTGTGTATGACGTGGTCAAGGCGAAGTATGTGAAGCTGAAACGACCCGCAGGCAGGATCGTATTGAAGCAGCAAAAGGTCGTGTCACAAAATTCAGGTGCAACGGTCCGCGACTTGGGCGATGGCGTCGCGTGTCTTGAATTTCATACCAAGATGAACGCGCTTGATGAAGACATCATGAATATGACTATCGAAGCGTTCAATCGACTCGAAACCGATTTCGATGGACTCGTGATCGGCAACGATGCGGAAAATTTCAGCGCGGGCGCAAATCTGTTCATGATGGTGGTCGGAGCACAGCAGGGCATGTGGGATGTGCTCGATGCAGCGGTGAGAAAGCTGCAGGATCTGAACATGCGCATGCGCTATTCTCCAAAGCCAATAGTTGTCGCTCCTGCTGGGCTGACGCTGGGTGGTGGATGTGAGATCACAATGCACGGCTCGCGCGTGGTCGCGGCGGCCGAAACCTATATCGGGCTCGTAGAACTTGGCGCGGGTGTCATCCCGGCAGGCGGTGGCACAAAGGAAATGCTTCGTCGCATCGTTAACCCTGTGATGAAAATTGAAAATGCCGAGCCGCTCCCCGCGCTACAACGTGCTTTCTTGCAAATGGGGCAAGCAAAAGTTGCCACGAGTGCTGAGGAAGCGCGCGGCATGAACATTCTCACGCCTGCCGACCGCATTGTATTGAACCGCGATCATCTGCTCAGCGAAGCAAAGAAAGAAGTATTGCACATGGTCGCAGCGGGATACAAACCACCCGCGCCCGAACTGATTTATGCCGCGGGACGCGACGCGCTGGCTGCCATCCGCATCGGCGCATGGATGTTCAAGGAGGGCAACTACATCACGCAATATGATCATTACATCGCAGGCAAACTTGCTTACGTGATGTGTGGCGGCGAACTGACGCGTGGACAATGGGTGAGCGAGCAATATATTCTTGACTTGGAGCGCGAAGCGATCCTATCTTTATTTGGCGAGGAACGCACCCAGGCGCGAATGTGGAATATCTTGCAGACGGGAAAGCCGTTACGAAACTAGTCAAGGGTCAAACGTCGAATGTCTTTCGTTGACTGTGATCTTCGACCTTTGACAAGGAGAGAATTATGAAAGATGCTGTGATAGTTAGCGCCGTTCGGACTCCCGTTGGCAAAGCTAAGCGGGGAGGACTTGCTACGGTTCGTCCCGACGAGATGGCGGCCACTGTTATCCAGGAACTGCTCAAGCGAACGCCAAATTTCGATCCCGCCCAGATCGAAGACGTGGTGATCGGATGCGCGTTTCCCGAAGGGGAGCAGGG
>DASWEH010000290.1:0-11420 GCA_036394895.1 Anaerolineales bacterium | reverse complement strand
AATTCAAAAATCACGTGCCGGTGCAAGTGTACACTCGACCCTCCGCTCGGCGCGAATAATTACTGGAAATCTAAAATCAGAAATCGGAAATGAAATAATGCCTCAAACACAAATTGCATGTCCACGCTGTCGTCAGATGATCGCAGCGAATGTCGAACAACTCTTTGATGTCACACAAGATCCGCAAGCCAAGCAGCGATTACTTGGTGGAATATCCAACATGGCGCGCTGCCCCCATTGTGGGTATCAGGGACGTCTGGCAACGCCGATTGTTTATCACGATAACGATAAAGAATTGCTCCTCACCTTTTTCCCACCTGAATTAAATGTGCCGCTCAATGAGCAGGAGCGCATCGTGGGTCCGTTGATCAAGCAGGTGATGGATCGTCTTCCACCTGAGAAGCGTAAGGCCTATTTACTTAAGCCCGTCCCGAACCTGACCTATGAATCCATGATTCAAACAATCCTTGGGAAGGACGGGATTACGCCTGAGATGCTCAAGGAGCAGCAGGATCGTGTCGCGTTGATCGAGAGACTCCTGCAAGCCAGTTCAGCAGATGTTCGCGGCGAAATCATCAAACAAAACGCTACTCTCTTTGACGAGCAGTTCTTTGGGCTCTTCAGTCGTCTCGCGCAAAGTGCTGCTGCCAGCGGACAGGAACCTGTGGCGCAGGCAATGATGGATGTGCAAAAACAACTACTCGAAGAGACGGAATTTGGCCGCAGTCTAAAAGAATCGGTTGGGGAATTGGAAGCCGCTACAAAGGCTTTGCAAGAAGTGGGACAAGGCCTCACCCGCGAGAAATTGCTGGACATCGTGCTCGAGTCTCCGAACGATGCGCGGCTGCGGGCCTATGCCACCATCGCCCGTGGCGGCATGGATTATCAATTCTTTCAATTGTTCTCCGAGAAAATCGACAAGGCATCAGGAGATGAAAAAGCGCGGCTCGAATCCATCCGTGAAAAGCTGCTTGATTTCACCAATGAGATGGATAAGCAAATGGAAGCGCGTTACAAGCAGGCCCAGGAATTTGTGGAATCCCTGCTTGCAAAGGACGATATTGTAAAAGCTGTCCGCGAGAACCTGGATGGGTTTACACAGGACGCAGTGGATATCGTCAATCAGATGTTGCGACAGGCTTCCGAGAAAAGCGATTACACCCGGATGGGGAAGCTGCAAAAAATGGTTGAAATCTTGCGTGAAGTTTCAACGCCCCCCGAAGTATCGTTCATAGAACAATTGCTGGATGCGCCAGACGACATGGCTCTGGACAAGATGCTGGAGGAAAACAGGGACTTGATCAATGACCAATTTATGGAAGCCTTGATCGGTTTAGTGGCGCAAGTGGATCAGGCAACGGAACAAGGCAATCCCGAAGCCAAAGCCCTGGGCGAAAAGTTAAGTAAGGTTTATAAATCTGCCTTGAGATTTTCAATGCAAAGAAATATCGGGGAACAGAAAATTCAATAAAAAAATGGGTTCCTTGCGGAACCCATTTTTTGAACATTTGAATTTCTTCTATATTTCTAGGGGACGGGTGTACAGCTTACACGGTCCGGATCGCGGGTGGTCACACAGGTGTAGTTCTGTGTTGCTAATATGGCACCATTGGGGTTGTTGTAACCTAGATGTACAGTGAGAGTTGCCTCTGTCCAGAAGACAAAGTCAATATGACCAACCCAGTTCGAATTAGGGCATCCAGCAAGATCCCAACTAATGAGGTCACTGGTCTCAGTGTTGAATGGGGCTTTTCCATTCTTCCTACTCGCATCATCTCCAGCTAGGTTCTGAACGCCAACAGCATCAAGCTTTGGAGAACTCTGACCAGGGACAATGGTGCCGCCACTATTTATGCAGGAAACCTGTGCGCGTTCTCCGCTTGCGTCCAATACTAGTGTCACATCGGTTTTGCCTAGACCAGTAACATAACCATTGGCAATGAGCGAACCAAGCGAAAATTGAACAGTAGAGAACCCAATCCCCCGACCGGCTGAAACCGGTGAGGCTAAAAGGGTCACAACTAATAAAGTGGACAATAGAGAAAGAATCCTCTTTTTCATTTCTGTTACTCCTCATCTAACATTAAGCTAATCTTAGAGTTTCGCCGTAGACGTCGCATTATATCCTACAATAATGCCTCCATTTCTCGTTAATTTGTAATAGTTCAGCGATGAAGTTCGTGATAAAAATACTATAAATGAACAAGATAACCAGTATTTAGATATACTTGCTCCTATATTCAAGACTATAGCATACCTAATAAGTTACAATCATTGCGATATCATTTTCAATGAATTTCGAAGATAGATCAAGCCACTCCAACGAGACCGAGGATCTCCACCGGGCTATCGAAGCACTCGAAGCCCAGCGATCCATGCTGGGGAATGAAATTGTGGATATCGCGCAACGGTCCATGCGTGAAAAGCTGGCTCGCTTGAACAGAGGGATACATGGCTTAGATGAACCACAGGAACGTAAATTAATCACTGTCCTATTCGCAGATATTTCCGGGTTTACGGCAATGGCTGAAGGGATGGATCATGAAATCGTCAACACCGTGATCAACTCTCTTTGGTCGCGGGTAGATAAAGCAATTCAAGACCATGGCGGCCGCATAGACAAACACATTGGTGATGCCGTCATGGCTCTGTTTGGTACTCCCACGGCGCGGGAAGACGATGCTGAACGCGCTATCCGCGCCGCGCTCAAAATTCAAGCCGAGGTACAAAAATGGAAGCAGGAATTCGACTCTACCCTGTCTCAGGGACAACCGCAGAGCCAAAATATTCAACTGAGAATTGGAATCAACACCGGCCCTGCCCTGCTCGGCACGGTAGGCACAATTGGTGAATATACAGCGATAGGAAATACCGTCAATGTCTCCAGCCGTTTGCAACAAGCCGCGCCGACAGGTGGCATCCTGATTTCTCATGATACCTATCAACATGTACGCGGGGTCTTTGAAGTAACAATCCTCGAGCCTATCACCGTCAAAGGCAAAAGTGAACCGATCCAGGTCTACACGATCAATGGCATAAGACCTCGTGCTTTTAGGGTCCCCACAAGAGGCGTCGAGGGCATCGAGACACGGACGGTTGGACGCGAAGAAGAACTGGCCAAGATGCAATCCGCTTTCCGACAAGTTGTTGAACAACGCCAGTTGCATCTGATCAATATTGTCGCCGAAGCAGGGACGGGTAAATCGCGCTTGCTCTACGAGTTTACGAGATGGCTCGATGTGCAGAATCATCCCATGCATCTCTTCAAAGGCCGAGCCACGCAGGAAATCGCCCAAATCCCTTTTGCACTACTTCGTGATATTTTTTCGTTCAGTTTTGGAATCCAGGACAATGATAGTGCGGCGGTTGCCCGTCAAAAGTTGGAGAGTGGGATTCTCTCTTACCTAAGAGACGGGGAAATTGCCACGCTTTATGCTCATTTCATCGGTCACCTGATTGGCTTGGATTTTTCCACTAGTCCGCACTTAAAGGGTATTCTTGGGGATGCCCGACAGATTCATGATCTTGCCTTCCATTATGCAGCGCAATTTTTCTCAGACATCACGCAGGAACAAATAGGCGTCATCTTTCTGGAAGATATTCACTGGGCAGATCGAGGTTCGCTGGACTTTTTTGATCATCTCATGAATACGAAACCAGATTCGCCTCTTCTTGTGATTGGATTAACCCGCTCAACTCTCTTCGAAGAAAGACCGGATTGGGGAGCTGGACCCGTTCAATCCTTACGCCTCGACCTGCATCCGTTATCAGACGAGAACTGCCGCCGCCTCGTCCAGGAAATCCTGCAAAAGGTACCAGTCATCCCGCCCGCTCTCACAGAACTTATTGTGGCCAAGGCAGAAGGTAGTCCGTTTTACGTTGAAGAGTTGATCAAGGTTTTGATCGATAAAGGAGTCATTGTTCGGGGCGAGGAGCAATGGCGCGTGGAAATGGAGCTGTTCTCCGAACTAAAAGTCCCCGCAACCCTTACAGGCCTGTTGCAGGCACGTCTCGATAGTCTTAACACGACTGCAAGAGAAAGACTGCAGCAGGCCTCAATCGTAGGCCGAATTTTTTGGACCAGTGTCGTGGAACGGATGCAAAATCCGGAAACTCAAAGCACGAAAGCCGCCACACCCATTTCGGAGACGTTAGGGACGTTACGAGCCAAAGAGTTGATTTTCCAATACGGAGATGTCCTATCGGCGAAAACTCCTGAGTTCATATTCAAAAACGCCGTTCTCCATGATGTAACGTATGAAAGTGTATTACTGAGGCTGCGAGGCGTGTATCACCTGCAAGCTGCCGAAGGATTGATCTCGACCTGGGGGGAACGGGTGAACGAATATGCCGGTCGTGTGGGCGAACATTATGAACAGGCTGGAGAATTGCTCAAAGCTTCCCATTGGTATGCACAAGCGGGCAGGCAGGCACAGGCTACTTATGAGCCGGATGCCGCGGTTCTTTATTACCAAAAGGCTCTGAATTTTTTAACCTCATCCACTACCTCTGGCGAAATCCCGCTGCAACTGGAAATTTATTCACGGCTTGGTGAAGTATTGAATTGGCAGGCACGCTATACCGATGCGGAAGAAAAGTATCAGGCAATGTTGAATATTGCATCTCTGCAGGAGGATAAGATTGCCCAATCCCAGGCATTGCAGGGACTCGCGATGTCGCTTAGTTATCGAGGGGACCATCGCGCCGCGCTGGAGAACGCGGTCCGGGCTGAATCATTGGTGCGAGATATGGACGCCCGTACAGAACTTGTCAAAGCAGTATGGATACAGGGGTTTACTCGTTACAGGCTTGGCGAATCTCGTGCAGCCTTGTCTTTGGGCGAACAAGCCATGGTGATTGCCACAGAATTGAATAACCCTCATGAAATGGGCCGTGGTCTTAATCTGCTTGGCGCGGCACATTATGCATTGGGACAATATGGGCAAGCGGAAAGCTATTGGGAAAATGCGTTGAAGATTTTTCGGGATCTGGGCAACCGGCAGCAAGGTATGGTGATGTTGAACAATTTGGCTGCCATTGCTGATGCACGGGGAGATCACGAAATGGCGTTGCAAAGGTATCACAGCGCTCTCGATATCGCACGTGAGATTGGAAATCGAGATGGGGAAATCCTTTTTCTCACCAATCGGGGAGGGGAACAGGTCGCACTAGGCAATTATGGAGCCGCAGAGGTAGATCTGCGACAGGCAATTCAATTGGCAGGCATGACGGGTTCATGGTGTCTTCCAATTGCATTTAACGATTATGCCGAGGCATTGATCGGACTGGGCCGTTATGAGGAAGCATTGTATTCAGCAGAACAGGCACTTTTTATTGGAGAAGAAGATAAAACACCTGAATACATTGGCATGGCATGGCGAACGTTAGGCATGGTCAGTGAGAAGCTTGATAAACCCGTCCGCCTGAGAGATCGCGCGACTCGAGAGATCATCCATTACGACGCGAATGCCTGTTTCAGCAAAAGTGAAACGATATTTGCGGAGGGAGAGATTGACATGGAACGGGCGCGCACGTTGCGGGAATGGGCGACCTATAGGTTTAAGACGGGCGCTCAGGAAGAAGCCACAAAAATGTGGCAGGAGGCACGCGATATTTTTTCCAAATTAGGCGCAGAGATGGAAGTACAGCGAATGAATAATTTGCCTGATTAAATAATGAATGTAAATCTTATTTGGGCATGCCATAACTTATGCGGTAAATAGCATCGTTGATATAGTCACCTACGTATAAAGCATCGTCGGGACCAAATAACACTGGCAGAGGCATACTTCCTTGGGGAAAACGGACAAACCAACTTGTGTCTCCCTTGTAACGATCTCCATTTTTTGACAACACAACTCTTTGGATGCCCGTTTGGACATTTGGCTTCAGCCACGAGCCGAAGATCGAAACGAAAGCATTGCCTCGATATTCGGCTGGAAATGTTTTGCCATCGTAAAAATCCAACCCGTCTGCCGAGGAATGAGCCTCAAAGAAAGCAACAGCTGGAATAGTATCTTCACAACCCGCTGAATCTTGTTCATTCCAACAACCCGGATACCCATAACCCCCACCTTGAACAATGTGATTGAGTTCCTCAAAGGGAGCCTCCATACCCAGGTCATCGCGACCATTGTCGGTTGCAAACAAATCGCCTGTGGCCGGTTGGAAGGCCAGGTCATAGGAATTGCGCGTTCCCGTTGCAACAATTTCGCTTTTACCCGTGACAACGTCAAAGCGCAGGATGGCCGCGCTACGAGGATCGATATCTTCGCAGGCGTCACATGTGGAACCGACTCCAATGTAGAGTTTGCCATCTGGACCAAATTTCAAGTTGTCATTTTGATGTTTGCCGGTCGGTAGATCATCAACAAGAATTTTCTCTTTGTCCGATCGTTCATCTCCGTCTGTGTCGCTCAGGACGGTGATTGCCCCTTCATAGGATACATAGACGTCGCCGCTGGGGTTATGAACTGCAACACCTACGGGAAAGGAATAACCGGTAGCGAAGGTCGAGCGTGAGTCTGCACGGCCGTCTTTATCATTATCCCGAAGAAGATAAACATTCCCATCCTGAGAAGTAACATACATCCTTCCCTGATCGTCGAATGCGAATGCCGTGGGACGGTATAGATCAGCAAACTTGATCAGCGAAAAACCTGTGGGCACTTCGCCCCCCTTCAACTCAACAATGGAAGCGGGGATGGTTGGAATTGGAGTTGACGTTTCGCTCGCTGTGAGTGGTGAAGCCGATGTCTCTGTCGGAAATGGTGTGCTTGTAAGCGCAGGTGTGGGCAAGGTGATTGTGCTGGTTGCAGGTTGACACGCAACAAGCGCAACAACAGTTAACAAAAAGAGTCTTTTCAATACTCTGACATTCCTATAAATTATCGTAATCCTTCAAAGAGATCAGTTTCAACATTTCTTCCCCCATTAACAAGACTGAATGCCCGGTAGAAATGACCGGTTCCAAATATTTTCGCGAGTTCAGACAACGACCACTTTGGAATTGGATCATAACCAGACAACTGAGACTTGTGACAAAGCATCGCTTTTTGCACTTTGTCCAGATATTTAGCGTTGTCGAGCCAAGTCGTGATTTGCCAATCCTCCCAGCCAACATGGCGACGCGTCACACCGTCCACATCCATGCTGATGCCGCCGAAGGCTTCATTCGCTATCTTTACAATGCCGAACGAATCGACCATGTAATAAAATTTCAAAACACGATGTGGTGATTGCACATTCACATCGACAAAATTTCGATCGGCGGCACAGACCAGGGCTCCATTCGTAAACTGTGAAAGCGCAATGTGATCGGGATGCCCATAGGCCCCATCCGGCCCAAACGACACAACCACTTGAGGCTTAATTCGGCGGATATGAGAAACGAGTTTGCCAATGATTTCCTCAGGATCAGCCTGATCCACATCTCCATCGATGTAATCAAGAAAACGTACGTCTTGGATTCCCAGATATTCTGCGGCGCAACGCAACTCCGATTCACGGATTCGCGCGACTCCTTCCAAGCCAGGGTCGGGTCCCTCAGATTCAAACCAGCCGCGCTCTCCCCGTGTGGCGCAGACGAGATACGTCTCGACGCCTTCTGTGGAATAACGTGCAAGCGTTGATCCAAGTCCAAGTGTTTCGTCATCGGGGTGTGGGAATACAGCCAACAATTTCAGTGAGCCATTCATCTCGCCTCCTTACCAATAAACAATATTATCGCTCGAGCCGCCGTCCTTTGCGAAGCATCCTGCGGACGGCGGCGACACCACCTACTCCAATGTTTCAAACTACAGAGTGCCGCACGCATGCTGTGCATGTGTATCTAAACTCAAGATTTGAATTTCAGCCTGCAAAAGCAATTGAAAAGTTTAGTTACTTATGAGACAAGCGGTAAGTAAACTTTTTGACGTATACCTTCAAATAAATCTTTCTCAGTTTCTCTTTCCCCATTGACCAGACTAAACGCACGATAGAACGTGCCCTGCATGGCAAGCATAGCGACACCCGCATCTTCATGCATTTCCGCCAGCAGCCCGAGGGTTGGCAGTTGACTCTGGTGACACTGGATGGCGCGCCACCCTGCATGACACGCTGCGGCGTCCGCCATGTCGATGCGCGTGGTGATCATCCATTCCGTCCAAGGGACTTCGCCTCGCAACTGGTCATCCACAGGAAAAGTAATATCGCCCACAAAAGGAGCAACCAAGTTGATAAAGTTCTCGGAATCAACCATGTAATAGAGTTTTAATACGCGATGCGCAGGAAGGTCTTCCGCGTCCTGATAACTTGAATCCGCGGCGCAGGCGATGGCTGCACTGGTGAATTGACCGGTGGCGATATGGTCGGGATGTCCATAATTGCCATCAGGAGGGAAGGTAACGACCACATGCGGCTGGATGCGGCGAATGTGAGTAACGATCTTTCCGATTGCTTCCGCATGATCTGCTTGATCTACTTCCCCATCTACATAATCAAGGAAGTAGAGTCCTTTCATACTCAATTCCCTGACAGCGTTTTCCAACTCTTTCGTGCGGAGTTGGCCGAGGGCACTCAAGCCAGGATTCTGTTCCTCGGGGCCGAACCAGCCTCGCTCCCCGCGTGAGGCGCAGACGTAGTACGTCTCAACACCTTCTGCAGCGTACTTCGCGAGCGTCCCACCCATCCCCATCGATTCATCATCTGGGTGGGCAAAGACAACTAAAAGTCTTAGAGAGTCAGTCATTCCTCTGCGCCTCTCCTTGGACTCGTTCGAATTCCAGAATAAATTGGTGTGCGATCACAGGGTTGTAGACGATGATGAGATTCTCATCGTTGCGTTCCTCGGCACTTTGCGAAAAATTATAGGAACCAAACGCAACAATCTTTTGATCGATGATGAAAACTTTGTGATGCATCAATCCTTCGATACCGTCGATGCGTACATCCAAATCTGCCTGGCGGAAGGGATCGAACTCCGTTCCCTGATTCGATTTCACTTGCCCATCGTCCATCACACCGGCGATTGTCAATCCCGCCTCAGCCTTTTTACGGACGAGGTCACCCAATTCATTGGAGGTAAAAGAGTACGCTAGAAAGAAAATACTTTTCTGCGCGCTCTCTAACAAAGGGACAAGTGCATTGAGCACGCCATCGTCTGGTGAGAAAAAGATATCCAACCGTGTGCCATCGATGGTTATCGTAGGGTTAGGGGTTTCTGGAACCACATCCTGACCAAATTTGTTATCAACAAACATCTCATTGAATTCCTTGCTGTAGTTCTCAGCGATCTTCGTCGAATGAATGCGCATCAAATTGTTGCTATCATCATATGCGCCTGAATCGGTGAAGTTCATCGAACCCATCCAGACTTCAGACTTATCGATGACGATAAATTTATCGTGCATCAGCCCATCCCGATTATCCCCAACAATGGGAATCCCAGCCTTGATCATTCGTTGCGGATCCGAACGATCCATGTTGGTGGATTCCATCACGACGCGGACCGTTGCGCCTCGATCATGGGCGCGGATCAGCGCATTGCGCACGCTGTTCAAGCTGATGCTATAAGCGGCAACATCGATGCTCAGGCGCGCCGCGTCAATTGCCTCGACTAGCGGACCGTCCACACCGCCTGTGCCTTGAGATGAAATCGGGCTGACTGGATTCGTAAAATACAATTCGAACCATGGTCCGCGCACACCGTAACCCGCTTGCAGGTCAATCGGAGTAACTTCCGTTCCCGAGGTGGGAGGGATTGGAAATTCAGTTTTTGGAATTTTGGTTTCCGTTGGAGGGATGGGAAGATTGTTGCCACAAGCGGACAGCAAAAAACATGCGATCAACAGGTAAGGTAGAAAAAGGCGAGATAGCTTCATGGAATTCCTTATCAAATCAACGTCCCGAAGGTTTGATACAGGGCCATAATATTCTCCTAGGCAACCTTCGGCACGGTCAGCGTAAATTAACGTACAAGGTTTCACGACCAGCGCAGCAGTCCTGTGGACCAGCGTAGCAGTCCTAAGGATTATAATCCTCCGACGTGACCACCTCTACTAACACAAACGCAAACCGCCAGATCGCGCGCGCCACAGGGACAGTGATGCTGGCTATCCTTTTCGGACAATTCATTGGACTGGTGCGCAGCATCCTTGTTGCAGGCGCATTCCCTGCCGCTGAACTGGATGCTTTTGCTGCGGCAAATCGTGTCTCAGAAACCCTGTTCACACTCATTGCTGCAGGGGCACTTGGTTCTGCTTTCCTGCCTACGTTTACCGCTTTGCTTGTAAAGAATGATCGAGTTTCCGCTTGGAAGCTTGCCTCCTCATTAATAAACCTGGTTACCCTTATTCTTAGCCTGGCTGCGGCGCTGGCCGCGTTGTTCGCTCCGCAAATTGTCCGCTATTTGCTCGCCCCCGGACTTTCGCGCGATCCCAATCTATTTGCATTAGCAGTGAACCTGCTTCGCATCCAATCAAGTTCCGCAGTGCTGTTTGGGCTGGGTGGATTGGTGATCAGCATTCTCAACGCCCATCAAGTCTTTTTCATTCCGCAAATTACGGCGGCAATGTATCAGATTGGGCAGATTTTTGGCGTTCTGGTTCTGGCGCGCTGGACGGGAATTTATGGTCTTGCCTGGGGGGTGGTGATCGGGGCCATGTTGTTCCTGGTCATTCAACTCCCGGCTTTGTTTAAGTTGAAGGGTGATTTTACGTTTTCGCTGGGAGGCAGAAATCCGGATGTCCGAAGAGTGATCCAGCTAATGGGACCACGCGTATTCGGCGCAGCCATCGTGCAATTGAACTTCTGGGTGAATAACAACCTGGGATCGCGAATGGCGGAAGGCAGCCTGATCAGCTTGACTTATGGCTTTACGTTGATGTTGATGGCACAAGCCGCGGTGGCTCAGTCCGTAGCAATTGCCGCGATGCCAACCTTTTCGGCTCAATATGCGCTCGGCAAACTGGATGAAATGCGCATGTCACTGGCTTCAACGTTACGAGGCATATTTCTACTGGCGCTTCCAGCCAGTGTGGGGTTGATCCTTTTAGCGCGACCCATCATCTCCATGCTTTATCAACACGGGGAATTCAAGGCAATCACTGCAGAAATGACTGCCTGGGCCTTGCTCTGGTACGCAGCGGGACTGGTCGGGCATTCTGTCATGGAAGTATTGACACGCGCCTTCTACGCCCAGCACGACACGAAGACTCCGGTCATCATTGGCACCATTGCGATGGGATTGAATGTCGTATTCAGTTTTGCATTTGCGCGTTTATTCGTTCAAATTGGCTGGATGCCTCATGGGGGGCTAGCTCTAGCAAATTCACTGGCAACCGCGCTCGAAGCGACCGCCTTGTTCATCTTCATGCGCCGGCGATTGAATGGAATTGAAGGGGGCTATGTTGCGGGCGGTTTCATCGCCTGCGCGGTCG
>DASWEH010000289.1:0-10413 GCA_036394895.1 Anaerolineales bacterium | reverse complement strand
TTGATTCCGAGCAAACCGAAAAGCTGCGGCACAAGTGGAGTTGGTGGGGCAAAGGCGCACGGCTGGTCGTGATCGAGTCTCCCTACCGAACGTTCCTCGAACCTTTTTTGGAATACGTGAATGAACTGTGCGCGATCTTGCAACAGAATGAACGATTGACCATTGTCGTACCCCAATTCATTCCTAGACATTGGTGGCACAACGCGTTGCATACACAAACAGCCTTCTGGTTGCGCTTTATGTTATTGAACAAACGAGGCATTGTCATTACCGAGGTTCCCTATCAAGTCCATTAAGGTACCTACGGTGTTGTAGCCCGTTCGCCCCGCTCCCAAGGAACTACTAAAAATATCCAGGCAGATGAACAGGCACGCCAACGCGGGAATTACCGCTTGTCTCATAATTTACTAAACTTTTGGAGTAAAGTGTAGACTACGCTTTTAGATTTTGCTTCAGGTAATTATGCGGCACTCTGTAGAATTCGTTTCAGCTCACTTAATCGTAGTAATACTGATAACAGGGAAACTCCGCACCACTGGGTGTTTGAACCTGGAAGGGCCAGTCTTTATCAATGATCTTGTAAGTGTCCAATTCCTTTTTTACATCTTTAAATCTTATATCAGCATTTAAGCGCGAGAAGTGAAAGGATTGCCAGGGGTATATACGTGTATCCTGTTTGCGTTCATATTGCTTACAAGCCAGTGCGGCACCCACCTTTTCTTTGACCGAGCCAGGCATGGATTTGGAATGGAACGCGCTGACCAGTGGAGGGATTGCGTCCTCAGAAAGATCCAAGAAGTATTGAGCATCCAGGTCAGCACGGCCCCGGGCAAAGGTCTTATCGGTCGTACTGCGGATTTCGCGTTGAATATTTTGTCTCACAATGAAAGCATCCACGTTCAATACATTGAGCGAAATCACAAATCCAAGGGAAGCCAAAACCATTCCCAATCCAATCAGACGCTCTCGGCGCAGGACTTCAAGGATGACCACCGCAACCAAGAGCAAGCCAAGCCAGATCATGAAGACGTGTGTGTATGTGCGCAGACGTGAGAATCCGTAAGCCGCTTCGTACAATCCGAGGCGCTGAAACGCCGCAACCAGCATGACGATTACTAGTACGACTAATCCGACTCCAAGCACAGAAAATGTCCGCCGCTGATTTTCGGTTTCGCGGCGTGTGATCGCGCCCAGCCCAAGAAGCAAGAGCAGGCTGAAGAATGCTACGGTGACTAGTTCACCGAATCCCTTGACCGCATACTCCGAATAGGTATAGCCTTCGATGCTGATATTGGCTCGCCCGCCAAAGAAATATTGAAATTGAATAACTACAAAGGCGATAAAGAGAAGCACGACGCTGCCAAGCACAATCGTGGATTCAGTAAAACCTAGAAACGGTGAAACCCAGGTTTTTTCTTCCACCTTTTCGTCAGATTTCTGCGCAGCGTGCAGGAATGTCCCTGCGAGCAAATAGGCGAGAATCAAGATATAGGCGAGACGAAAAATATATTCGGGCAAATTATCAATTCGGAACAGGTCAATGAAATCCTTGAACCGATTCGCAAAGATAGGGTCTGCGGACGAAAGCAGGGAGGCAAAAATCGCGACAACCGGCAAGGCGATAACGATTCCCCTAACAACAGGCCAGACTCGCGCACTGCGCTTCTCGCTCAGAGCCGGCTGTCCCAAAGGGAGACGGCGATTCTCGGTAACTAATCCAAGCGGACGCGCGATCATGCTGCCAAACAGGCGCAGGTAACCGGAGACGTAATCGAGCAGGGTATAGCGGACCCATTCCCCACTTAGGTACGTCAGAGCAAAGACTCCCATGAGAAAAAGAGCCATCGAAATGGACAAGAAGATCGTCATCGGCTCGAGGCGGATAAAGGTCATCACGGCGAAAAACGCGACGGGTAACAGGAGCAGGCTTGATCCCCGTGAGAGGCGGAGTCCATCTACATGGAGAAGCAGGATTCCCGTCAAAAGGCAGAGAGTCACAAAAATGGCAAAATTGATTCCAAGCGGTTTTTTCCAGAAAAGGAAATCAAATGCCCACCCCAGCAGGATAACAACGGTCCAAAAGCGGTTTGAATTGGTTTTCACACAGGCCTCCATGAAATTTCTCAAAGCATAGTCCTGACACGCTCGCGGAATCTCTCAAAAGGTATCACAATTCTTCGAATTTAGGTCGGATTACAGTTTTATAAGAATGGAATTTCCCCCATTGACATCCGAAATGAAATATGACATACTTCTGGTATTCTAGTATGAAGTACTAGGGGGCAAACAAACTGAACCGCCATCCTATAGAAAGGAGGAGGTGATGTCTCAAATGGATAGTAGTAACAAACCCAGCGCTGTGGCATCCCTCCTCAAGTAAGAAGGAAGCCACAGCGCGCCACGGATGCCACCCTGATGGGTGGCATCCTGGTTTACCCCTCCCGCCGCTCACCTGCACTGTCAGGCTAAAGCCAGACCGGCGCAAGTGTCGCGGCACCCTCCACAAATTCTGCGAATTTAGGCAAGGTGGGACTATTCATCTCCAAATGCAAACCCCATACCGCGCGCGGTGATCACTGCATCATCATTAAGTTTGACGCGTTTGGGAGTTGCAATTGCTTGCTCTAGAGAAACATCTACGATTTTTCCTGCCTGCAATGAAACCATGCGATCAAATTTGCCCTGGGCTGCCAGACGGACCGCCGCGGCCCCATAACGAGTCGCCAGCCAGCGGTCAAATGGAGTTGGCGTTCCACCGCGTTGAAGATGACCCAACACTGTGACGCGTGTTTCGAAGCCTTGTTGTTCAATGTACTCCCCAACCACTTGTCCGATTCCACCCAGGCGAGGAACATAAATCTCGTCTCCTGTGCGCGAGAAGACCTGATCTCCGCTAACAGATTTGGCGCCCTCAGAAACCGCAATAATACTAAACAACGTTCCGCGATTCACCCGTTCATGAACTTTGTTGATCACCGCTTCAAACCGAAAAGGAATTTCAGGGATTAAGATAACGTCCGCGCCACCTGCTACCCCTGCATGCAAAGCGATGAAGCCTGCATTGCGCCCCATAAGTTCCAGTACCATCACACGATGATGTGCCTCGGCTGTGGTGTGTAGTTTATCAATGGCTTCCGTGGCAGTCGTGACAGCAGTATCAAACCCAAAGGTTGCTTCGGTACCACCAATGTCGTTGTCAATCGTTTTGGGAACCCCAATCACAGGCGCGCCTTTGAGAAATAACTCATGAGCGCTATGCAAGGTGCCATCCCCGCCCAAAACCAGGAGAGCATCCAACTCGAGTCGTTTGATTCCCTCAATGATTTCATGGGAAACATCGATGGTTACTTCTTTACCATCTCTGATGACTTTGCGCGCATATGGATTGCCACGATTCGCGGCGCCCAGAATCGTGCCACCCCGCGGCAAAATGCCGCGTACATCTTCAATACCAAGTGGAATAATACCCCCCTCATCTATGAAACCGTCATAACCATCGCGGATACCAATCACCTCGTATCCATATTCGTAGATGGCTGTCTTCACGGCCGCTCGGATCACCGCGTTCAAGCCGGGTGCGTCGCCTCCACCAGTCAAAATTCCGATTCGTTTCATGGTTCTCCTCAAGAAGATTCAAAAAACTTTTACTGAGTGTTCAATTGGATATTTGTCTTTTCACTTGTGCCAACTTATAAAACAATCTTACCCTAATCTTACAATCTTTCTTGCACGCAATCGTATATACTCATATAATGACAGCAATGGAAAACACATCTACACAATCACAGGTTACGAATCTTACGCGATTCCTCGTTCCCATCGCGGCCGTGCTCGTGTTCGCTATTTGGTTCAGTTTCACGCCACCCGGTCTGCTAGGCAAGGCAGATGCGGTTGGTTACGCCATTTGTCACCGCATTGGGGAGCGTTCCTTTCACATTGGAGATCGTCAATTGCCTTTGTGTGCGCGCTGTACCGGTGAATTTTATTCTGCAGGGATCAGTTTGCTCTTCTTTGCAGCTTTTAGTAAAAAACAAAGCGGCATGCCGGGTTGGAAGCTTGGCATTCCCCTTTTGCTTTTCCTGGCCGCGTTCGGAATCGATGGAAGCAATTCCTTTTTGTATTTGCTGAAACAAACGTCCGGTGGCGCGCTCAACAATATCCCAAACCTTTATATTCCAAACAATACGCTGCGTCTGTTTACCGGAAGTGGCATGGGTATTGCGCTGGCATCGATCCTTTACCCAGCTTTCAACCAGAGTGCCTGGAAGGACTCAAACCCAGGACGCGCGCTTGACTGGAAAAAGCTCGGAATTTTGATCGGGGTTATCCTTCTGGTAAATCTTGCCATCCTCACTGAGAGTCCAATTGTGCTCTACCCCATTGCCATCCTGAGCATCTTTGGCGTGCTGGCTTTGTTGATCCTGGTCTTCAGCATGGTCTGGCTTCTCATAATGCGACAGGAAAACGAATTCACCGCCTTGAAACAGATGTGGCTGCCCTTCTTGGCGGGAACGACTCTCGCCTTTCTGATGATTTCTGCCATTGACTTGCTCCGCTTCAGGCTCACCGGAACCTGGGGAGGCTTTCCCTTGGGTTGATTCTCGCTTGGAGTGCAGGATGCCCCGAAGGGGTATGCTCCTGCAATTTGGGTGGCAAGCCACCCGACTCCAAATTAAGATTGGAGAAACTATGGAATTACTCACAGGCATATTTACCGCATTCGGTCTCTCGGCGTCCGCCGGGTTGAATGCATACATTCCTTTGCTTCTGGTGGGGTTGCTTGCGCGCTATACAGACTTGATCCACCTCAATTCACCCTGGGATACGCTGTCCAATCCCTGGATAGTGTTGATGCTGTGCATCCTGGTGATCATCGAAATGCTGGTAGATAAAGTCCCAGCGGTCAATCATCTTAACGATCTGATCCAGACCCTCATCCGCCCGGCCGCGGGAGCCATTGCTTTCGCCGCCAGTGCAAACGTGGTCACCAACGTTAGTCCGGTACTGGCACTGGCATGTGGTCTGCTCGTCGCGGGGACTGTTCATGTTGCCAAGGCTGGAGCCGTGCGTCCAATGGTCACTGCAACGACCGGCGGCGCAGGGAACATCCCGGTCTCTATCGCAGAGGATGTCGTATCTACGATCCTATCCTTCCTTGCCATTGCTGTACCTTTCGTCGTTGGGACGTTGCTGATAGTCCTTGCTGCGTTCATCATCTATTGGCTTTATAGGCGCTCGAGCAGAGAAACTACCTGATATAATCTGCCCATCGGAGTACGTTATTCTGTCATTATTTGGAGGAACCCATGGAAACACCGCCGATCACCCCCATCCCAGAAGAACAACCCAAGAAGTCCAACACTACGCTCATCATCGCCGTTGTTGCAGTCGTTGTATTATGCTGTTGTTGTATTGGGCTAGGCATTCTCTGGCAATATGGCGATCAGATCCTGAGAGCCATCCAGGGCGGCTAATAAGAATATCAGGCACATTAACAACCCTCCTCAAAGCGGAGGGTTGTTGCTTTTAAAGAGATTTTTCAATTCATCCAACCCTTTCAACGCCCCCGTTTTTAACTCTTCGTCCAATTTCAACGCTTCAAATTCATCTTCGTCCAAAACGGATTGTTTGCCATCTGCCGAGACCCATAAATCCAGAGCAAGATCTATATACGAAACAATGCCATCTTCAAACACGGCAGGCTTACCAATGTTGCAATACCAGCCTTTGATTTTTCCATCGTCGCGGTCATGGATCGCAAAAATGTTGTACCAACGATCTGAATAATAATATTCAACAAAACGATCGCCTGTTTTGAAAACCACATCCATAAAGGGCATATCGGCGCGATCGAACAGCGCTTCAAGCACGATCGAATGCTCGTCACGGCTCAACAGTGCACCTTCGTATTCATAAGCAACTTCACCCGCAGGATTCTTCTTCTGCACTTTGACGGAGTGCCGTATCATTTACTTCCCTTGCTATTTAGATCTGAACCTGCAAATCTGCTAAAGAAATACTCATTACCTGAAACAGGCGGCATTTTCATGCGAGACATTCTACCTCAACCCGCACTTCGATCTTTTCCCCCACCTTCGGCGCATTTGGCAAATAAACATACAAACCATTATCCAATGTGACTTTAAACCGATCCTGCTGGAAAATTACATCTGTGGCAATTCCCTGGATAATGTTCGGCTCGTTTCGACTTCGCTCGCTTAATAGCTCGCTCCGCTCAACGCGAACTTTCTCCGCCGATAACGGACGCGCCAGCAAATGCACACTATCTCCCATTGAGTGTTCATACTCACAGTGGACAGTAAAGTAGCCCTTACTACTTTCCACTTTCCATTCACCATCTTTCCCCTTCTCACTTATTACTTTTCCCTCAATCACATTTCCCAATCCAAGAAACCCCGCCACAAACACAGACTCTGGATTCGCCCATACCTCGGCGGGAGTCCCTGCGCGGATGATTCGGCCATTGTGCAATATCAAAACTCGATCTGCAATCGTGAAGGCTTCCTCCTGATCGTGAGTAACATAAATCGCGGGGATGTGTGTTTGATGCAGAATAGACCGCAATTCGTTCAGTAGATCTTCGCGCAAGGTTCTATCTAAGGCGCCAAGGGGTTCGTCGAACATCAACAGTCGCGGACGAGCCGCTAAAGCGCGCGCTAATGCAACACGTTGTTGCTCGCCACCGGATAAATCTGTCACGCGGCGATTACGAAATCCAGTCAAATTGACCATCTTTAGTGAACTGGCTAGGCGCTCCTCAATTTCATTCTGTGGCAAGCGTCTCATTTTCAACCCGAAGGCGACATTCTCGCTGACGCTGAGATGAGGAAAAAGCGCGTAGTCCTGAAAGACCAAGCCAAAGTCCCGAAGATGAGGCGGCGTCGAATTGAGGTCGATGTTGTTAAACGAGATAAAGCCTGCGTCTGCGTCCTCCAGCCCAGCAATAATCCGCAGTAAAGTTGACTTGCCGCTTCCTGATGCACCAAGCAAACAGATTGTTTCGCCGATATCCACTTTGAAGGAGATGTCATTGAGGAGCGGCTGCCCTTCATATGTTTTGAAGATGTGATGGACTTCGAGCATTAAAATTCTCCAGAGTTGGGCAAGCGAAGTTTTTCGATGAGTAAAATACTGGTGATCGTGAGCAGCATCAGGATGGTTGCCATCGCCATTGCCTGACCATAGTTCAATCCGCCGGGCTGTGAGAGGAAACGCTCAATAGCAACGGGGATGGTTGGATATTCAGGACGAGAGATAAGAAGTGTAGCGCCAAATTCACCGAGTGAAATAGTAAATGCAAATGTCGCTGCGGCAAGCGTGGCGCGGCGAAGAATAGGCAGGTCAATGTTTTTCCAGACTTCCCATGGGGATGCACCAAGCGATGACGCTGCTTGACGTAACCGCTGAGGAATGGATGCAATGGCTGGTTGAAGCGTACGAATCACAAACGGCAACGCGACAAGAGTATGTGCGAATGGGACAAGGAGCGGAGAGGTCAGCCACGCGCCAAAGGAAATGATGAAGCCCAGCCCCAACATAACCGCCGATGAACCAAGTGGTAGCATAACGAGCGGATCGAGAATTCGTTCCAGGCGAGTCGGCTTGGCAAGTGCAAAGGCAGCCGGGAAACCAAGTAAGAGGGAAATAATAACTGTTGCTCCCGCATATCCTAGTGAATTGACCGTTGCCTGAATGGGCGGGACGTAAAAGACTGAGCCGCGTCGATTGACAAAAAGCTCTGTGTAATAGTTTGTGGTAAAGCCATACTGAACTTCGCCGCGCTGACCGCGATCGGGTTCAAGGCGGAAAACAGAACGGAGAGGAAGTGAGGAAAGAGGAAGTAAATAGAAAGAAGTGAGAAGAAAGAGGAAAGAAATGACAAAGATCTTTTCTTTTAAAGTTTTTGGTTTGTGAATATTCGATTCAGCGGAGCGTGGCGCGGTTTGAATTGTGGAATGTGAGACAAAGCGGGTGTAGAGGATGGAAAAGATAATCGTGCAAATCAGTTGAATCACCGATAAGAGGGCAGCCAGCGGAAGATTGGGGAGCTTAAGGACGCGCAAATAGATTTCCACTTCGAGAGTTGCAAATTGTGATCCGCCCAATAATAGGATAACACCAAAGCTAGTGAAGTCGAATAGAAAGACAAGCAAGGAGGAAGCGAGCAAGGACGGGCGAAGCAAAGGTAAGGTCACATTCCACAAAACGCGGGGTGAGTCAGCACCGAGAGAGCGGGCTGCCTGCTCAAGCTTCGGGTCGAGACTGGCGAGGGTGTTGCCAACGACGCGGATAATAATGGTTGTGTTGTAGAAAACGTGGGCGATTAGTATGGCTGTGAGCGTCCCAATGAAATTGAAAGAAGAAAAAGGAAAAAGTGTGTGAATCAATCCGCGTGGACCGAGAAGCGCGCTAAACCCCGCGGCAACAACAACGGTCGGAAGCATGAACGGGACAGCGGTCAAGGCACGCAGAAGGGATTTGCCGCGAAAATCATAGCGTGCAAAGAGATAGGCAGAGGGAAGGCCGAGAAGGAGAGTGAGGAGAGTAGAGAGAGTTGCCTGGTAGAACGTAAAAAGTAGAACGTGAGAAGCGAGAAGGAGATTTGCAGTTGTGAGCGCTTTGGACTCGAAGGTCAGGGCAAGGATGCAGGAAAGAGGATAGAAGAAAGCAACAGTGAGAAAGGATAGAGGCAGGAGCCAGAGGAGTAAGCGAGAAAGCGTAGACAGGTATACAGGTACACGAGTAGAAGAAAAAGGCACTCTATCCTGTGAAGTCTGGTTACCTGTTTCCATGCATACCTGTCTACTTGTTTACTTCAACACAACATCCGTCCAGGCTTGGATCCAGGCGTCGCGTTTTTCGGCGATGACATCCGGAGCTAGCGTAGCGGTCTGCTTGGGAGCCTGCGAATATTTTGTGAACTCTTCAGGTAATGCAGCCGTTGGATTGACAGGATAGACGAACATTTGTAAAGGAACATCTTCTTGGAATTGTTTGCTGAGCATGAAGTCTATGAATTTTTCGGCCAGGGCGCGCTGCTTCGTCCCTTTGAGAATGCCGACAAATTCAATTTGACGGAAGCAGGTATCCGGTCCAAGGATGGATGCAGTGGGAGCGTCGTTCAATGGCTTCTCGGCAAAGATCACTTCTGCGGCGGGAGAGGAGCCATATGAGACAACCATCGGTTGAGGTCCCTTGCCTGACGAGCCACTGAAATTTGTGTAATAGGCAGTTTCCCATCCGTCCACAACGACAACTCCGTTGTCCTTTAGCGCCTGCCAGTAGTCAGTGAAGGAGTCGCCGTAATGCGCGACTGTCGCTAGCAGGAAGGCCAGTCCTGTTGAAGAGGTAGCTGGGTTTTCCGTAACGAGCAAGCCTTTGTATTCAGGCTTCGTTAAGTCTTCCAAGCTTTGTGGCACAGCCAGATTATTTTCAGTGAAGTATGCTTTATCGTAATTAATGCACACGTCACCATAATCTACCGGCAAAGCACGGTTGGAGTTATCGAGTTTGAATTCGTTCGGAATTCCGCTCAAGGCTGATGATTGATACGGCTCGAAAATATCTGCTTCCAGCGCGCGGGAAAGGAACGTGTTGTCCACTCCATAGAGGACATCGGCAAGAGGCGCGTCCTTTGTGAGAACAGCTTTATTCAACACAGCACCCGCGTCACCGCTTTGCAAGAAGGTAACTTTTGCGTTGTTTGCATCTTCAAAGGATTTGACCACCTCTTCACTGACCGCAAAGGAATCGTGCGTCATCACGGTGAGGGTTTGCGGTTCGGTGGATTGCGGAGTTGCAGTGGCTTTCGGAGAGCAAGCTGCAAGCAGAAAAAAGAAAGACACTAGCGCCGCACGCCAGTGCAGGTGGGTAAAAAGTAGGGTTAGTTTTTTCATGGGAACCTGTTCGATTTACAAATTATGATTTTAGATTGACGATTGGCGGCGATGGACAATAAGCAGTAATCCTGAACCAATGGAAACAGATGCGATGTCATCAGTCATTTCGTTGCTGATGCCGCGGGTTTTATCAGGATGCAGCGTTTCTTTTTGGAGTACCCATTTCAGATTTTTTGTCTGAACTTCGGATACCTCACCCTGCCAGGGAATCAGCGAAACAATATCACCGCTTCTCCCGTGGACTTCAACTTGATCACGGCAAAGAAAGATTTCCTCGACCCCATCGTCGAGGCGAACATCAAAGTTTGAAAGTCGCGGATCGGTAAGGAGGGTAATATTGGCAAGCGTTTGATCGAGACGTCCGCCAAGGGCAGCAACAATGACGATCTGTTTCGGTTTCAGTTCGATCGCACGGTTGATGGCGAGTTCAAGATCCGTCTCATTCTTATCTTGCGGATACAACTCAACATTGACATCCTCACCTTCAAGTTTT
>DASWEH010000288.1:0-4822 GCA_036394895.1 Anaerolineales bacterium | reverse complement strand
CATCAGTCTGAAAAATTTTTGCTTGGTGAAGTGCAAAAGGATTTCCCTGATCACCACATCTTTTCAGAAGAGTCTGGAATCATTCAGGGCAATGATGAACATATTTGGTATATTGACCCATTGGATGGGACGGTAAACTATGCACATCACATTCCCATCTTTTGTGTTTCGATTGCCTATGCCTCTCATTCAGACCTGACGCTGGGTGCCGTTTACGATCCGCTGCGCGACGAAATGTTTCTGGCTGAGCGCAGCAAAGGAGCCTATCTTAATGGACGTTCTTTGCGTGTATCTTCTGCCACCGAGCTGCAAAAAAGCCTGCTCGTGACTGGTTTCCCATACAACGCGTGGAACACGCCCCAGGATAACTTCGCCAACTTCGTGAAATTTGGCAAACTCACACAGGGTGTGCGCAGGTTTGGGTCTGCCGCACTTGATCTGTGCTATGTAGCCGCGGGTCGCTTTGACGGTTTCTGGGAGATGTCACTCAATCCCTGGGATGTGGCGGCAGGCGCGCTGGTTTGTGAGGAATCTGGCGCACGTGTGACCAATGTCAATGGAGGAGCAGATTATATTTCTCCACCTCAATCCGTAGTTGCCGCAACGCCTGGAATTCATGCGCGTATGTTGGAAGAACTATCCAAAGAATAATTCGAACAAGGGAAATTACCCTTTTTTAGTCCGAAAACGTGACGAACGTCAGATGAAATATCTTAGTAAAGAAGTAGAATAAGAGCATTCTCGTCTGATTAATAATGCCAAGCAAGTCCATTCCCATCAGTAAGACCAAAATCATCGTGCCGCATCGCCGGCCCGAGTTACTCTCCCGCCCTCGGTTGCTGGAGAGCCTGAAGTTATTGCTGGATAATAAACTCCTGCTGCTCTCGGCTCCGGCAGGTTATGGCAAGACATCCCTACTCATTGACCTGGCAAACAGCGTCGAGATGCCAGTCTGCTGGTTGGCGCTGGATTTGCTGGATCGTGACCCCCAGAGATTTCTCGCCTACTTGATCGCCTCTCTGGCAGAACAATTTCCTGACGTTGGCGAAACTTCCCGCTATCAGTTAAATCGCTTGAAATCCATTGAACAGGATGCTGAATCCATTCTCGTCATGTTGACGAATGAGCTTTACGATCATGTTGAGAATGATTTTTTACTGATTCTGGATGATTATCATCTCCTGGACGATGTTCCGGTCATTGCTGACTTGGTGAATCGCTTCCTCCAACTGGTGGATGAGAACTGCCATGTCTTGCTTTCATCACGCACATTGCCCACTCTGAATGATGTAACTCTGATGGTGGCACGTGAACAGGTAGCCGGCCTCAGTTATGCTGAATTGGCATTCGTCCCGCGTGAAGTCCAGGCGTTATACGCGCAAAATTTCCATCAGCACCTACCCGATGACATTGCTAGTGAATTCGTTGACCAAACGGGTGGCTGGATCACGGGAATGGTCCTTTCCAATTTGCCCGGGATGGCGCGTGTTTCGGGCGTGGATACATTTGCTTATCTAGGCCATCAAGTGCTCGATCAACAACCTGAACTTGTGCGTGAATTCCTCATGCGAACCTCTCTGCCCGAGGAATTCAATTCTGAGTTCTGTGAGATGGTTCTGGGCCCGCTTTATTCTGACCCTCAGAACTGGTTCGCCTTCATGGGCTTGATCCTGGAAAAGAATCTCTTTGTGCTGCCACTTGGCGAAGACGGGCGCTGGCTTCGCTATCATCCGCTCTTTCGCGAGTTCCTCCAAACCCGCTTAAAAGAGGAACGTCCCCAGGAAGTACAGCCTATTTTGGAGCGGATGGTTACCGCTTACGAAAAGATGGGCGAATGGGAAAAAGCTTATTTCACTTGCAAACAATTGAATAATCCTGAAGCGTTGGCAGGTGTTGTGGAACGTTCCGGTACAGCAATGCTACAAACGGCGCTCGTCACGCTTGAAGGCTGGATCAATAGCTTGCCGCCTGCAATTGTGCGAACTCGCCCGGGGCTAATTTCACTGCGTGGAATGATGTCAGCCATGAAAGGCAATTTGCAAGAGGCAAGCCAACTATTGGATATGGCTGTGTCTATTTACCGCAAAGACCATAATGCTTTAGGGCTTACTCTTGCACTAACGCGGCGAGCCAATACCCTCCGTCTCTTGGGAAAATATGATGATTCCCTGAAAGATATAGAGGAAGCTTTACAGCTAGCCGAAACCGATATTTCTCTTCAGCCTCTATATGCTGAAGCATTGCGTATTAAAGGCTTGAACTTATATCGTTTGGGACAGTCTCGGAACGCAATTGAAGAACTGGATCATTCCTTATCTCTTTACAAAGAACTAAGAGAAACAGGCAGTATTCCAATGTTGCTTGTAGAGACAGCAATGGTTCATGCTGCTGTTGGCAATATTGAATTAGCCAAAACTTCATATCAAGAGGCGCTGAATATCTGGCGTGCAGAGAAGAATTTGTATTTACAAGCCGACACTTTGAACAATTTGGCTTTTCTATATCACCAACTTGGTGAATATGAGCTTGCTTCGGAAACTTACGAGAATGGTCTAATATATGCCCGCAACAGTCATAATGAGCGTGCCGAATCTCTGATACTAACTGGTTTAGGCGACCTCTATTCTGAAATAGAAGAATTTGAAGCTGCTGCACAGGCCTATGAGCAGGCAGAAACTATCGCTAGTGGACTGCCAGGGTTTTTTATTTCCAATTACTTGGTACTAGCGCGAGCAAACCTTGCCCTATTACAAAGTGATTCAGAAACGGCCTCTCGAATTTTGAGATCATTTAGAAAACAACTAAAAGCAAATCCTTCTACATTCGAACGGGGCTTATGGGCATTGCTTGAAGGTCGAAACCATCTTTTGAAGCATGAAACCAAAAAGGCAATCGCTCTTCTACAAGAGGGGAAAGACTGTTTTGTGCAAGATGGGAGAGAGTCGGAAAGTCAGTGGTGTATGGTTTGGCTAATGGGGGGATATGAACAGGCAGGCCAGCGAGATAAAGCCAAGATCGAATTTACTGAATTGTTAACAATGAGGAACAAACCAACCCATGCTCTACTAATTACTTTACATCAAGCATTCCCCTGGCTGCAAAACTTACACAATGACCCGCAGATTGGCCGCAGCCTGATTAACGTATTGGAAAAATCGAAACGTTTGGGTGAAAGAATATTTTCTGTGCGGAGAACTTTACGCAGACACGCACAATCCATTCAACTGCCGGCAGCCAGCCTTACAATCAGGGCGTTTGGACGTGCCGAAGTCAGTGTGAATGGTCGGACGATTGCAATGTCTGACTGGCGCACGAAATCAGTTAGAGATTTGTTCTTCTATTTTCTTTTTAGGCAGGAAGCTGTCACAAAGGAACAAATTGGCGAAGTTCTCTGGCCCGAGATCACTGACCCTCAAGCGCTGAAAGCACGTTTCAAGGATGAGATCTATCGCCTGCGCCGCGCTGCTGGTAAAACTGCAATCGTGTTTGATGAAATTTATTATCGCTTTAATCGTACGTTGGATTATGAATACGATGTGGAGGCGTTTGAGTCATACTTGACTCATGCTCGCAAAGCTAAAGATGTTACGAAGCGTATCGAATGGTTCCAAAAAGCGGTCGATTTGGTTCATGGTCCATATCTTAGCGAGGTAGATGCTGATTGGGCATCCGATGAGCGCGAACGTTTAGGGCAAATGTATGTTTCAGCGCTTGAAGAATTGGCGCATCTCTATCTGGATACTAATCAGTTAGACCGATGTCTCTCCATCTGCCAACTGGCGCTTGCCCAGAATCGTTACCACGAAGAAATCTATCAGGTGGAAATGCGTGCCTATGCTGCCCTCGGCGACCGAGTATCAATCGTGCGCCGGTATCAAGCTTCCAAAGTCGCTTTGGAGGAAGGCTTGGGGATATCTCCCTCTCAGGAAACAGAGGCGCTTTACCGTGACTTAACTGCCTAACAACAGCTTAAATTTTGCAGCCTGTTTTGCAGCCTGCGGGGTACTATCATAGGGCAAATCAATCAAGAAAGAGGTATTGCCCCATGAATAACAGCTTCGACCAGCTTCTGAACAATATCGATGATCGTACACCTTCTGATGGCACTGGGGGTGGGCGCCGCCGTTCTCCCTCTGATGGAAGTGGTGGTGGCCGTCGTCGTTCGCCTTCCGATGGCACTGGTGGTGGGCGCTAGCCTCTTGAAAAGGAGAAATCCATGACCATGCTTAGTTTAGACGTATATTCTGCTTCCTTTCGTAAGCCTGCCGTGGAACGCACTGCATTGCATAGGTTGTTCGCGGCGGCAATTGTCAGCGATCAGTTTCGCAAAACGTTGCTCAGAGAGCCGGAAAAGGCGCTGGCGAACGGATATCTCGGTCAAACATTCCCGTTGACCGACCAAGAAAAAAAGATCATTAAAACCGTTCGTGCTGAAAACCTGAGTGACTTTGCTCAAAAGGTCAATCAGGCTCTCAAAACGATTTGAAGATTGCAATATAGCATCAGGCATATTTCATTTATTGGGTCGCACTGATGTCACACTGGGTGACGCGGCGGAACTGGGGACGCAGTGGTGAAGGGAATCACTGTGCCCCGCGTCCGCTGGAACAAGGCAGCAACGGAGAATTCATTGGTGAATTTATTAAGCTCTGAACAGGCGCTTGAAGCAATCCTTCAAACGTTTACAGATACGAATTTTATTCTTGCTCTTGATGGAGCAATTTTAGATTACAGAACCAATGATCCAACCTTGCCCTATACATTCCCAAACTCCATACACAATAAAAAGATAAAGGATGTTTTTCCGTCAAGCTTGGCAGAT
>DASWEH010000287.1:0-5551 GCA_036394895.1 Anaerolineales bacterium | reverse complement strand
CATCTAAAGTATCCAATAGCCACAAAGCAGGCTTAATAAACGTATGTAGATTCAACTCTGAAGTGCAACTTTGAAGGTTGCTGAGAGGTAAGCTGGCGTAGGATAATGCTTCTCAGACGACCAAGTCGAAGGAGCACTATGAGAACCTATCACCAGCTTACCCAGGCACAACGATACCAGATTTATGCGTTGCGGAAAACGAAACATTCGCTTTCGGAGATTGCCACTGTGATTGGCGTCCACAAGTCCAGCGTGAGCCGCGAACTGAAACACAACCGAGGTCAACGCGGCTACCGCCCACAACAAGCGCATGAACTGGCTCTGGAGCGTAGATCGAAACCAGTTCTCCGAATTACAACCCAGACATGGACAACCGTGGATGAACTGCTCAAACAAGATTGGAGCCCGGAACAAATCTCTGGCAGGCTCCGAAAGGAACAAGGCGTTCGTATCAGTCACGAGTGGATTTACCATCATGTGCTTTTAGACAAGCAGGCAGGCGGCACTTTGTACAAACACCTGCGTTGTCAGAAAAAACGCCGAAAACGCTATGGAACCTATGATCGGCGCGGCAAATTGCCTAATTGTCGTTCGATTGAAGAGCGGCCAGCTATTGTGAACTCCAGAAAGCGCTTGGGCGACTGGGAAGTGGATACAATGCTTGGTTCGAAACATAAGGATGTCATGGTCACTCTCACAGAACGCAAGTCCCGTTTCGTGCTGGTTGGCAAGGTGAAAGAGAGAACGGCTCAAGCAGTTCAGTCGCAAATTTGCACTCTCCTGTTGCCCATCCAAGACAAGGTCCACACCATGACTTCCGATCATGGCAAGGAGTTTGCCAAGCATGAACAAATCGCTGAAACTCTCGAGCTCAAGTTCTATTTCGCCCATCCGTATGCCGCTTGGGAACGCGGCACCAATGAAAATACGAATGGGCTGCTTCGCCAGTACTTCTCGAAGAAATCCAATTTCACATCTGTTTCCAACAAGCAGGTTCATCTTGTCATGTCCAAACTGAATTCTAGACCTCGCAAATCATTGCGTTTCAAAACACCCTTTGAGGTGTTATTCAATACAACCGTTGCACTTACGACTAGAATCTAATTAATAAAAATTCTTTCGATTACGGTATATACCAGCCCAGCCCAGGCAATGCCCAGAGCATAGCCAGCTAATATGTCAGTCAGATAATGACCGCCTTGGAATACCCGGCTAAAGCCATCAAAAAGCACGATCAATAATGCAACGATACTCACCGTCCATTTCCAGAAACGGGAAGGCATTTTGGGAACCAACAAATAAGCCAGGAAACCATAGCAAATTAATGCACTCATGGCGTGCCCACTGGGGAAGGAAGGGATCGTGGTAATGACCAGTCCCGTCTGCTCCGGAGGTCTTGGGCGGGCAAAATACGCAATAATGAAATTCCACACTACGCTACCTGCTGCAGAACTAATCCATAGCATTCCTAATTCACGCCAAAACCGTTTATAGAGAAAATAAAGGGTCAGAATCGTAACAATCACTTGGACGACTTCTTTTCCGATAAAGAATCCAAAAAGCATGATCTCATTCACGATTGGCGGAGCCGCCCTAGCTTCCGCGAGCAGGTCCTTGTATACCGATAGATCCAATTGCACGAGAGGACCATGATTAAGCAGGTTATAACTTAGTGTCGCAAAGCTCAGGCTGCCCAGGAGAATCATCATGAATCCAATGATCGGCCATTTCTTAAACAAGCCGGGCGCGCGAAGACCCTCAAAAGGTGTCCTCTTTAACGATTTATCCTGATTTCGAACTGTGCCTTCCGAAAAGAATCTTTCCGTCAGGGTATATACGAGTCCCGCCCAGGCAAGGCCGATGGCATACCCTGCGACCACATCTGTCACATAATGAGCGCCGAGGAGGAGACTGCTGAAGCCAGCAAAAGCGATGACCAACGTTAATAAAATGACGACTACCCACTTCCAAAAACGGGATGGCATTTTGGGAACCAGCAGGTATGCTAATAAGCCATAGCAAAGCACCGCGCTAAGAGCAAGCCCACTTGGGAAAGATGGATCTCTTAATAAGAGGACGTTCATTTGGTCGGCAGGCCGTGGACGGTCAAAATATTGGCTGAGAACATACCAAATCAAGCCTCCTCCGCCCAACCCGATCAACACCATTGCCAACTCCTGCCAAAAACGTCTATGAAGAAAATAAATCGCCAGGATCATTCCGATCGTCATGACAAGTTCTTTGCCCACAAAGAACCCAAACAGGACGTATTCCACCAAGCTCGGCGGTATATTTTTCGCAGCGGCCTGCAAGGCTTTGACTGTAGTCATGTCCCACTGGATGAGCGAGCCTTTTGTATTCACATAATAAGCCAGTATGCCAAATACAAGAACACCCAATAGAAATATTGTTAAACCGATTAAAGGCCGTTTCGCAAATAAGCCCGGAGAACGAAGGTCACGAAAGGTGTTTCTGCCCAATAGATTCTCTTGAAGGCTGCGTCTTATATTGCTACTTGTAGTCATTAACAAAAGATCCCATATTCTTATTTGACATTGCTTTTCCTTCTCATTGAAATTCTTTCGATCAACGTGTAGACCAATCCTGCCCAGGCAATGCCTAGTGCATAACCTGCGAGGATATCGCTTAGGTAATGACCGCCCAGGAAGAGTCGGCTGAAGCCAATGTAAATTATGGTCAATAGCGCGGCAATCACGACCACCCATTTCCAGAAGAGGGATGGCATTTTTGGAACAAATAAATATGCCAATAATCCATAACAAAGTATAGCGCTGATCACATGTCCACTCGGAAACGAGGCATCCGTGACCACGATACCAATCTGCGCAGCGGGTCTGGGACGATTGAAAATACCAATCAGGAAATACCAGATGAGTGCTCCTCCACCCAAACCAATCAATAGCATTGCCAGCTCGCGCCAGAATCGTTTGTGGAGGAAATACAAACCCAGAATAACAGTAATCACCTGAACTAGTTCTTTTCCCACAAAAAAACCAAATGTTAAGAGTTCGATAATTCGGGGTGGCTCCTGGATGGCTTCGTTATGTAATTCTGCTGATAGTGGCACATCCCATTGGAGCAGTGGACCCTTTGTCCACACGTTATAAGCGAATGCGCCAAACATCAGGCTGCCAACCAAAAACATCACTATTCCAATGATCGGCCACTTTGCCAGCCAGCCTGGAACGCGCAGATCACGGGATGCTTTTGTATCAAGTTTATTGCCAGCCATTATGTTAGCTTTCGTCATTCGTAATTGTTCCTTTACAGTATTGAACGTAGATGTCTATGAATGTTGATCGTTATGATTATCGCGATCACCTACTTCTGCTGATATCGAAACCGGGAATGGCATCTCCTCCATCATTTCTGCCTGCGGCTTTTCTGTCCCTGCACCGGGTTCAGGCGCAATCACTTTCAGCGCGCGCGGAAGTAACTTGATTTTTGCTTTGCCCTTTCCAAGAAGTATGCCCTCTGCAGCAATGTCCAATTTTGGATCTGTTTTGATCTTTATTTTGCGCGCTCGATAGCGTTGGATCTTGCCATCGGAGGTAATACGCTCGTGAGCCGATTTTGCAAAGTAAGCCAGCAATTCAGCCTTGCTAAAATTTGGGTAGACAGCAATATCTAATAGACCATCTTCTGTGGATGCATGTGGAGCGACCAGGTTCTTTACCCCAATCACTGGAGTATTCGTCACCGTGACGAGCGTTGTCTCCACTTCTATTCTGCTTTCATCATCCAGGGTCAGAAAGACTTTGGGATTTGGTTTCGCCTGTAGAAAGGTCAGGACTGCATCCTTGATGTTTGAAAGATCACCGTGAGGCACATCTTTAATATCGGGATAAAGTGTGGATGTTAGGCCAATCGTGGCGACCATGAAGAAGATAAACTTTTTCTTTTCTTTGGTGCTGATTTGAGCCAGATCAAATTCACGGGTGTGATCCGAAGCAATTAAAGCGCAGGCTTCCTTTATGTCATTAGGTATTCCCAAACTGGTGGCTATATCGTTCTCTGTGCCGGCAGTGATAATGCCCAAGTGCACATCTGAGCCTGCGATGCCACGGATGACCGCGCTAATCGTGCCATCCCCGCCCATGGCAATCACAGTGGAATAACCGTTCTTGACTGCTTTTTTGGCAATTGGAACGGCTTCCTTTGTTGGGTGAGCCAACGCTACATCAACGTTAACACCCAGGTCCAGCAGGCAGCGGGTGACTTGCTCCAGCCGCATTGTTGCTTTCAACGGATCACCGGATGAAGGGTTTGCGATTAATTTGACTCGCCCCGTGCGATCATCATTCGACATATCCCAAATCTCCTCGGAAGAAATTATCTTTTACTGTCTTTCAGTCGAAACCAAGCGGCGCTCATTAGAGAATAGATCCCAAAGGCAACTAACCCGGCTGCGATAATCCCCATCAACCAGAGCCCGTAAGGCTGCCGGGCCAAAAAGTCGAGCGCGCCATCAAAGGTCCGTGCCTGTTGCGGATTTGCATAATAGGCTGCTAAAAGAAAGAAAAATCCTACGAGGGCAAAAACAACGCCACGTGCTATGGTGCCATATCGCCCGACTTGCTTAGCAACCTTTAATTGTTCTGGAGAGAGAGCATAAGGTTTGAATTCCCGTTCAAAATTTAAGGTAATCCCCATATAGATTTGATAAAGGCCTGCAGCAATCCCTGCTACACCTAAAATGCCCACTATCACGCGTCCCAGCGGCATAGACATAACTCCGGCGATAAATTTCTGAGTTTGTCCAGTTTGGCTACCAGTTGACGCGCCCTCAATCAAATCATAGGTGGGAAAAACGAAAAATGCATACGTTACCGCGCTGACCAAAAATCCTCCGCGTGCGATAAGTCCTTGGGTATCATTACCTTTATGAAACGGATCCAAAATCGCGCGAATCAGTCCCCACAATGAATAAGATATCAAGCCAATCAAGATCACCCATAATAAAATTTGGGCATAAGGTAATTTGCCAAATTCTCGAATGGCGCCAAGCTGATCCGCCGGGGTGTTGCTCTTGCCAAATGCGCTTCGGAAAGCAATAAACCCCATGGTGATATATATGATTCCTTTGACCCCATAACCCAAGCGGGCGAGACGATCCATAGTCGGGCTATATGCGGCTTTTTTAGCCGCCTTTTTCTCCTTGGCTTCCATATTTTTGACAGGGCTTTGTTTAGCTTTTGCCGTACTCATAAATAACGCTCTCCTTTCGATTACTTACAGATTAATCCTATTCTGTTTAACGATGAGTTATCAATAGATGAGACGCCTCCACGCTAGTACTTCGGGACAGAGAGCGTGGGTTTTAGGTTCAAAACAAGGCATTTACCAATCAAATCGACCGAATTTGAAGGCAACGAGGTAATACTCAGCAGCAATTGTCGTTCATAAAGATATGCAGACAATTTCATTAGTTAATGGGGGTTTAGGTGCTATTCAAATGACTAGTTGGGTACTCACAACTAAAAACTCGTATGCAGAAGGCATTTTGTACTATGGACTCCAAAGATCTCTT
>DASWEH010000286.1:0-9066 GCA_036394895.1 Anaerolineales bacterium | reverse complement strand
CTAACACAGCGTGCACCCAGTTAGCTATACTAGACGATGAAAAGGCGATGGAGTAGAAGAAAGTGGAGGTGACGCCAATCATCCCACCACTTCTACTCCATCGCCCTCTGATCTGGGAACAAGGGCTTCGTGCACCCAGCGCTGCGAGCGCCTCAGTCGGATGGTTCCCCAGATCCAGCCAGACCTCACGGTTAAAAACATATTGCGTCTCGAGCGCCATAACTGGGTCACAGGAACTGGCCATGGCGAGGATCTCCAGGGAGGCAACGGAGGTCAAGATGAAAGTATACATCGGAATCGATTGGAGTGAAAACAAACACGAAATTTGTTTCATGCATGAGACGGGGGAAGTACTGCTCGTGCGAGAGATCCCCCACACGATCGCCGGGTTCCAGCAGTTGGATCAGGCGCGTCAATCTCTCGGAGTGGGAAGACAGGAGGTGATCATCGGTTTAGAGACAGCCCACAATTTGCTGGTGGATTATTTGTGGGACCAGGGCTACGAACAAATCTATGTTCTGCCGCCCAGCGCAGTCAAGAGTGCTCAAAAACGCTATCGCCAGAGTGGCGCCAAGGATGATGCTTGGGATGCACACTTGATCGCCGATCTGCTGAGAACGGATCGACAACGCTATGCCGCCTGGAAGCCGGATCAACCTCTCACACGCCAGATCCGAGCGGAGGTGCGTTTTGCTCAGCAACTCGGTCATGAACTGGTGCGTGACGGGAACCGGCTGCGTTCGATCCTGTTGCGCTACTACCCGTCTGCTCTCGAAGCCTTCCCCCATTTGGACAGTGTGGTGTCTCTCGCCTTTTTCCAGACCTACCCCACCTTCCAACAAGCCCAAGCGTTGAGCTTCGCGCAGCTCAAGGTCTTTTTGCGGGAGCATCACCACACGCAGACCCGTTTCTGGCCAACCATCTACGCCGGGTTGCACTCGGAGCCTCCACCCTCCAACCCGGAAGTGGAGGCAGCTTATGCACCTCTGGCATTGGCGCAAGCCAGGATTTTGGAAACGTTGGTTCGGAGTCGCAGCGAGTGCCTGGCTCGCCTAGGGAAACTCTATTTGCTCCACCCGGATCGTGAGATCTACGACAGTCTCCCCAAGGCAGGCACACTGCTGTCCAAGTTGGGCGATGATCGCACTCGATATCCCAGTCCGGCAATTCTGCAAGCCGTGGCGGGTACCTGCCCGGTCACCAACCGCAGTGGCAAACATTCCCGCGTCTATTTTCGCTCGGCTTGCGATCATGAGTTCTGCCACATCGTCCAACAGTGGGCTCGCTTGACCCTGGAGGCATCCCCTTGGGCCGCCACCTACTACCGCACTGTTCGTCCACACTGCAAAACCGACAGCGATGCGATCCGCCGCCTGGCGAACCGCTGGTTGGAGGTTTTGTGGCGATTGTGGGTGGACCGAAAACCGTATGATGAAGCTTTTCACCTAAAGCAACACGTATTGCGTATGCAAGTTCATTAATCTTTTTTATTCTCCCTGGAGGAAAGACCGGATGATTGGCACTTTGTTTCCTCTGTGCTATCCTCAGATCGGTGCTTGCCATCTGCTAGACCCTCGCGCTCTTTGTCTTCTGTGACCATTGACAAAACATATCCGACTGCTGGGACTCGCCGCGCGAAAACGAGCTTGTTCTGCATCTGCGCATTTGTCCGTATCATGAGCTTAGTCCATGCCCGCCCACCAGTACCCCGAAGGGGCATAACGCACACCGTTAGGCGCAGTCGCTATTAGTGGTATTCGAGTAGATAGAATAGGAGTAAAAATGACCAAGGATTCAAAACGGGAAGCATCCCTACCCAATCCCGCTCTCCAACCTTTTACTGTATTGATCGGTGATTGGAATACTGTCGGAACACACCCTCTTATTCCAGACACGACCTTGCATGGTCTTACCTCTTTTGAGTGGATTGAAGGAGGAGCTTTCCTAATGATGCATTCGGAGATCGATGAACCCGGCGTTCCCACAGGCATTGCCATTATTGGCAGTGATGATGCTACGGGAGAGTATTTCATGCTCTATTTTGATGAGCGTGGTGTTTCAAGAAAGTATGAAGTTGCTCTGCGTGACAACATTTGGAAATGGCGGAGAAATGTACCAGACTTCTCCCAACGTTACACAGGTACAATTATGGACCATGGCAACACCATAGTTGGCAAGGGAGAGTTATCAAAAGACGGTTTATCCTGGGAGCAAGATCTCGACTTAACCTATACTCGGGTTAGGTAAGTGGCTGAAATCTTTTGAGGCTGTGCCATGGGATTTTGACTTGTGTTTCGAGTCTTGTATTCCAGGGGTGCGCCCAACACAGCGTGCACCCGACCCCCGCACGAGCACCGGGGTCGTGATGGTGGGATCACCGCGTTTTCAGGCAGTTTCGTTGGCTCAAGCCAGTTCCGTTAAAGCGGCGTTGTCTTGTCCCGCCCACCAGCGGGTAACGCAGACCGTTAGGGGCATACTTTGTGCTCATGCTATGGACAAAAAACCATACACTTTTCAGTAGATATTTTCCCCAAAAATTAGTCTTTATCAAGTAGTCAGCAGAGAAACTCGATTGAACTAACGGCACGGCTTGTTTTGCGACTGGAATTGTCTATGGCAGACATACTTTGCTTCCTATGGAAACGAAATAGGAATCCGCATTTTCTGTATCCCTCAATCGACAGGCCTTAGGAAGGTGACCTTATGTTTTTGAAGCAGCCGTAATATTGGTCGCAACTTCCTCAAGCTCTTGGATACCAGTTGCATTTTGAGCATCCTCCTCAATGATCTTCCCTAACCGTTGAGCGTTTTCGCGATAGGAGGCGTCATAAATGATTTTCTGAATAGTCCCGCGAATGTCTTTGATGGTCGCTTTATGGTCGAGCCGTAATCCAACCTTATGATAAACCACACGCGCTGCATTGCCCGGTTGGTCGCGTCCAATAGGGATACAAATTAAGGGAACGCCGCTTGCCAAGGCGCGGATGACTGTCCCATGGCCGGCATGTGTAATCACCGCAGAAGCAAACGGGAGCACTTGTCGGTGAGGCGCTGACTGGCAGATGGCTACATTCTCTGGTGCTTTGAATTGCGCAAGATCCATCGCCGGTCCTAAGGTGACCAATCCGCGAACAGGCAGACCATCGAATGCATCGATCGCTTTTTGGAACAGTGAGCGCTGGTTTTGAAAGGTTGTACCGAAGCTTACGAGAACAAGTGGTCTTGGGTCATCTTCCCTCCAAGGAGATTGCCATTCTCCTGTCCAGGTGGGATCGTTCAGAACCGGGCCCACATAACGTACATTCTGCCCGAGTTGTGCTTTGAAATCGAACACTGGACTGGTCATGACCAGGATCTTGGCAAGCTGATCGAAAAAGCGGGAATAATCTGATAAAACAGGAAGGTCCAACGCCTGCCGGGTGGCATTCAAGGTGGGAGTAATATAGTCGATGACGCGCTGGAATATCATTGAAGTGATACGATCGCGCATCTTTCCTAAAAATCCACCCAGCGGCATCATCCCGGGGGGAGGCATACCCGGTGCCGGGAGGGTATAGCAACCAGGCACCAACATGACGCAGGGAATGCCTAGCTTTTCGGCGGCGAAACAAGCCCCGAAAATCAATTCGTTGGCTACAATCAGATCCACCGGGCGCGCTTGAATATCTTCGAGTACATCCTGTGCACAAGCAAGAGCAGATCCGCAAAAGTAAGCCATCACAACTTTCAGTGCCTGGATGGGATCTTTTTGCTCGTAATCTTTAATGACTGATTACCCGGACGCTATGTCCGCGTTGGACCAACCCCTGTGCTAATGCAAGGATGGGTGGAATATTTCCACCTCCTTCAAAAAGAACGAATAGGAAACGGCGAGGTTCAGCAAATTCATTTGTGATCATCCGAATCATCTCCTTATTCCAACAAATGTTTCTGTGCCAATAAGGCAGTTAGCATCTCGTTGAAGGAAAGCTCTGCCTGTTCCGGAGATAGCCCACCATCCATGCGCAGGAGTTTCCACATATACATATCACAAAGGGAAGCAAGTTCAACTTTAAGTCTTTGCCTGTCCTTTTTCGGAGCTCGATTGAGATAGGGAGAAAAAACGCGTTCCACCCATTCCTGATGCTTCTGTCTCCCCTCTACGAGCAACGCATCCAATTCTGGGTAGCGTCCTTCCAATGCCAGCGTTCGCAAGCCAGTTGGAGCCATGTCCTCGTAATGATCCATCAAACCAGCGATCGCACGCGGAATGTCTCCAACAGGTGGATCCTGACGTTGTTGGATCGCGCGATCATTAGCCACTCGTCCTGCTGCACTGATCAGCGCTTCTGCATTCCCAAAGTGCCGCAGCACGGTTTGTACAGAAACACCTGCCTGGTTCGCAATTTGATCTAGGGTGATTTGATCAAGCCATTTTTCCGCATAAAGCGAAAGGGCGGCTGAAATAATACGCTGATGGGTCAATGCTTCTGCCTCTGCTCTGACCTGGCTATGATATTTTCGGACCGGAGTCGAGTTTTTCATAATCAAAATACTTTGTGTTAATAATATTATATTGATGTTAATAAGATTAATATTAAATTGCAATTAAGATAATGGATGATTTCTTAGTGATATCACCACCCCATGACCACTGCCACCGTCCAAGCGAATCCTGATCTCGCCTTTATCAAATACTGGGGAATCGTGACTGAAATTATTGTCGTCACATGTTTTTGTATAGTTTTTAGTATTCAAAACAGGGGATAACATAAATAGAACTAAAAACAGGACACTCTCAGCAATATCAAAGATTCTTCAACGCTGTTTTTATGCAGAATAATGCGCAGGATGCGGGTAAATCATGTTTTGCCAAAGCTAGGTGAGCCAGTCATGCTCATGGCGTATACAAAAAGCCATACATTTTTCTATAGAAATCGCAAAACTAAAAGGAACCAATAGAGGTTGAAAACCCAATTCTCGTGCGTTCGGACAATCCCTCTTGTTGTGTCCGTGTTTCACGCACATCTGGCAAGGCACAGGCGGCAAGTACAGGTCATTCCTGTGCCTCTATTCATTCCACATGGAAACAAGGGGGGCATTGTGTTAAGTCCTTCACGAAAGTCGTTACGCAATTTACCCAATTCTTGTCTGACAACCGAGCCGCTAATACCCCCGGGGTAAATTTGGTTGCTGTTAATCTGCTTGTAACCTATTGCGACTTGTTGCGACCATTTTTGCGACCAAATTACGACCAAATTACGACCTGAAATATGCTAAGATATAAAAGCACCTAAAAGAGACCAACATTGTCCAATTGGGGGAGATGAGCCAAGAGACCCTTAACGGGTTGTGTTCCTATCTCGAATACGGAGGGTACTTGATGAGCCAATACGAACAATTCAAAGGAGGTCGTTATGATGAATACCAGGAAAGAACGAGTCTTTGTAGGACTGGCAGTAGGCATCCTATTGTTCAGCTTGGCATTTGTTGCGCCAGTGCAAGCAGCAAGTAGCAATGCCAGCGGCGGTGGAACCTACTTCATCGAACCCGGCATCCGCACTGAACTTCAGTTTAGCCAATCTCACGTGCAGTGCAAAGTCGGTCATGCTGTCATGCCAGATGGGACCGTCTTCCAGATGTATATGTTCAGCGCAAGCGTTGACTCGGTGACAATTGACAGTGTAGCCAAAACAGTAATCATCACCGGCTCTATGATCTCCATTGTGGAACTGCGCTTTACCGATGGAACCAGAGCCAGGCTGACCGAGACCGTTCCGTATACTGCCTTCGCGCAAGATAACGCCAACCCGGGTGCGGGCGCGGACTTCTTCTCTCTGACAGTGGATTACACTGACACGCCTGAGTTAGACCAGTTCGACCTCTTCGGAAGCCCAGCTACCTTTGCGGGCACCCTGGAGACCGGCAATGTGACGGTGAGATAATTTACCCTCATAATATAACGTTCCCTCCATCCTAGCCCAATAAGGGGTGCGAGCAAGATGTATGCGGCACAGAAAGGAGTTGGCCGATAGTTGAAAGACTTGAAAGACCTAACTTGTTTCCATATCATGTGAGCGTCAACGGTTCGTGCGACTCGCTCCGAATCGCACGTTATTCCGATTCAGAAGAAAGCACAGATCATCGTCCACATTCGACGTATGATCCATGTAATATCCGTAAGGAGGATATAACCATGAACACGAAAAGAATGTTACGATCCTTATCGTTGGTTACCATGCTTGTCCTAGTTCTGTCAGTATTGAGCGTCGGCAGCGTGTCAGCTGACAGTGGTTCGGCTAGTTACGTATACCTGATTGGTACATCCTTTCTCTGCGACCTCGGTCCATCCGCCTGTCCCGATGTGGCAATGGCGGCTAATGGTGACACCATTGATATCACCGGTTCGGGCACGCTCAGCATTCACCCCGAGTCCGTGAGCGGTGGCGGTACGTTCACCCATCACTTCGATGGAGGTTCGGTGAGCGGTACCTGGACTGCAGAAGAATTGCTCAGTTTCGTCTCCTATGGATCGTCACCTCTGTTCCCCCCAGAATTTACGGCTGGTCTAGCTTTAATCCGTGTCCACTTGGTAGCGGATGGAGGATCACCACAAGCTGATGCAATCCTCCGGGTGACTTGCGTTCTTGCTGGAGCTAAATTTCCATCGGGTGGGGAGGAAGGCGTGCGACTTAACATCCAAGATCTCCTGAACTTCAATGAGGAGGTCAGTGGAGTTACGCTGTTCATCAAGCAGTAGAGCGATTACGAGCTGAGGACAGTTCGAGCGAAGCCTAGACCGGCAGTGCTGAGCCTCAAATGCTCGGATGGTGAGCGTGGAATCCTGGTCGTCAGTTGCCACCCAGTGGGCACCTCTTGGTCTTTGAGGGAGTCAATGCCTCGAAGGGTTTCATGGATTACTACGACAATGTGACGCCAGTGCCTGGTGTGGACGCGAACCGTACCTTGTTCCGATTGAGAAAAATCAAGGATCATCGCTCGTGTTCGACGTATGATCCAGCTAATATCCGTAAGGAGGATATACCCATGAACACGAAAAGAAAGTTGCGATCACTATCGTTGATCGCTGTGCTTATCCTAGTCCTGTCAGTATTGAGCGTTGGCAGTGTGTCAGCTAGCAGTACACATATGCGATGGGATATCATCAGCGTAAACTTCTCGACCCTCACCCTCTCGGCCGGCGGTATCGCGTCGGCGAGCGCGGAAGACAACTCGAAGATTACGCTCACCGGCTCGGGCACATTCCGCTCTAACCCAGGCAAGCCGCAGGATGTGACCGGCGGGGGAACCTGGACGACCTACGCGCCCGATGGCACGACCGTGACCGGCAGCGGAACCTACTGGGTGACGGGGTTCGTGAGCTTCGTGCTTGCGCCAGGAACGGCGCCGCTTCCGAACGACAACATCGGCCCACGCGAGAATGAACGAGCGGGCCTGCTGGTCGTTCAGGTCGCCTACTCAGACGGAAGTGAGGGAACGCTCACCCTCAGTTGTCAACTGGTCGGAACGCCCGCCTCGGTCTTCGAGGGCGTGACGGCTACGAAGAGCTACGTCGACTATTGGAATCGCGAGGCGCCTCCTGCGCCGCCTGGAGACGCGAACCGCACAAACTTCCACGTGATTCCATAAGGTCAACTTACATCGAGTGTATCTAACAACGGTGTTCACCCGCTCCCCAAATGGGTCGGCGAGTGGTGGCACGCTCGGCCATTTACCTTTAGGCATCACCATCAGGCCACCAGCGCCCAATGTGGACGCGAACCGCACGCTGTTCCATGTCGAGCAGTAGGCTGATTAGCTAAATTGGAGATGGGTGCTACAAATACGGGAGACGCCTGTTTTGGGTGTCTCCCTCATCAAAAGCTTTAGGCTCATCATATGGGGTGGGTCAGCCCAGCGCACCGCACTCCCCCCTAATTCAAGCGTACAATTGGCGCGGAAGCGACTCAGCTCGCGCATCTACTGACCACGCCTTCATTTACTAATCACAACTGACGCAATAATATACTAGGGCAAACGGTTTTCTCTCATGCTCCCATCTCCCATAGCAGACACATCCTGGAGGTTCAATCCATCATCAAGGTGATGTCCTATGCATCTCAGGATAGCAAGACTTATGTTTTCAAAAGTAGTCGCGTTTTTGATCTTACTGGCATATGCATCAGCACTCATGCTTGGAGGAGTCTACCGCGCGGCGGGTGCACAGCCTGTGGCGACCCCTCCTTTCACCGCCAGAGATGCCAGCCAGTTCAGCGCCGAGGTTCCGCTAGCCTGGTTTGATCTTGCATATTCCCTAGTAAGGGATGAGGCGCTCAGCCCACCAGTGGCATCCCGCACCTTTGGCTACCTGGGTGTGGCTCTCTATGAAGCGCTGGTACCGGGCATGCCCGGCTACCAATCGTTGGCAGGGCAACTCAACGACTTACAGACATTGCCTAAACCCGCTGATCCGGCCTACCACTGGCCAACGGTGGCCAATAGTGTTCTGGCAGCCACAATGGAAAAGTTGTTAAACACAGAGTCCAGTTCCACACAGATTCACGCTTTAGAAGAGCAGTTTACCAGGGAATTTAAGCCTGGCTTGCCTCCGGGTGTCTATAAACGCTCTGTCGAACGAGGGCGAGCGATCAGTCAAGCGATACTACGGTGGGCAGCGAGTGATGGGTATGAGACCTACAAAGCTTGCCCTTACCTCCCGCCTGCCGGCGTAGGCCTGTGGCAACCCACCCCGCCCGGATTCAGACCGCCCTTACTGCCATGTTGGGGAAAACTACGTCCGTTTGTATTAAACAGTGGCGGCGAATGTAGTCCAGGCGCTCCCCTAACATATTCAGAGGATCCAGAGTCAGAATTTTATAGAGAAGCCTGGGAAGTATATAGCGTTGTCAACCACCTGAATCCCGAGCAGCTAGCCATTGCTCAATTCTGGGCTGATAGTCCGGGGCAAACCGGCACTCCTCCTGGCCATTCTATCTCCATACTCAGCCAGATCCTTATGCAGGAGGGTTCTTCATTGGAGGCCGCTGCTGAGGCGTATGCTCGAGTAGGGATAGCGCTGGGGGACTC
>DASWEH010000285.1:0-11398 GCA_036394895.1 Anaerolineales bacterium | reverse complement strand
GTATCTACGGGTCGTTTTTTGTTATAGAAATCGGAGCAAAAGGTCATAATTCATCTATGACCTCTATCACTTGTACCCAATCCTATAGGACAATAAAATAGTGTTTATAGACAGGTATTGTCTGTTTTTCTAAAAGGAAGGTACAAGGTATATATGCAAATCACCCGTCAAGCCGATTATGCCGTTCGCGCGGTCTTACATCTGGCCCAAATCAAGAATGGCGAAAGAGCCGCTACTAGCACTGTGGCGAAGGAACAACGCATCCCACCCTCATTCCTGGCAAAGATCATTTCTCAGCTTTCGATTGCAGGGTTGCTTCATACTTCTCGAGGCGCGCGCGGAGGGGTCACGCTTGCACGGGATCCTAAGGATATCACCTTGTTAGAAGTTGTTGAGGCAATTGATGGTCCCATTCAGCTCAATGAATGTGTACTAGAAGGTGGGGTCTGTTCATTTGACGACAATTGCCCCATACGTTCAGTCTGGTGTGAAGCACAGGATGAACTGGTGGCACGCTTAAAGAAGACCGACTTTGCGCAATTGCTGGCACAGACCGTGTAATAATCAAAATCAAATTGCTGTCCTTTTTTGAAATTCCTCCCGGCGTATAATTGCCGGGAGTTTTTAAATCCTTATGAAATTGAATGGATCATGCCAAAAACAGACATTCCTGTTGAGACCCTGATTGAGCAATTACATGGCGAAGATTGGCTGGCGCGCTGTGACGCGGCCCGGCTTCTCGGGCAGAGTCGCGATCCACGCGCCATGGACGCGCTCCTGCCAGACTTGAATGATTCGGATTGGCGCGTGCGTCGTAACGCGGCGCAAGCCCTAGGAGCGTTACATGACAAACGTGCAGTGGAACCGCTAATCCAGTCTCTTCGAGACCGGACGATGACGGTCCGCCAGCGAGCCATCGTCGCGCTGGGACGAATCAAAGACATCCAAGCCCTGCCTGCGTTATTGGAAATCCTGTTGGAAAATCGACATGAATCTTACGATGCTAACAAGGCGATTCACAAACTCGGGAAAAAAGCGTTACCCGAGATCGCAAAAGCATTCGAAAGAACCAAAAACCAGCAGCTTATGCTGCTGCTGATCGAAATGAAACATGAGGGCGCGTTTGAACTGATCCTCAAATTACTGGAAAGCGACGAACCTGCCGCGCGGCTGACAGCTATTCAAGAAATGGGAAGGCTGGGGGATAAGAGAGCAATTCCATACCTGGTCTCTCAATTAAACAACGACAACCCAACAACGCAGATTGAAGCAATACAAGCACTTGGCAAATTGGGAGCAATCGAGACAATTTCTGAAATGCTCAACTTACTAAAAGATGACCAGTTATATGGTCCACATTCAAGCCTGTATCGTGCCGTCACCGAGGCGTTTCAGGCTTTTGGCGGCATGGCAAATGAAATCAAGAATGCATTTCCTGGAAACTATCCTGCCATGTTCAATATGGGAGGCGCGCCGATCAGCCTACCGGAAGCCATGGGTTTGCTGGGAAATAATCAGCCTAACTTGTTAAGTGACGCAATCTCTAAATTACAAACAGGCTTTATAAACCCAGATGAAGGGACAGATCCGGTCTCTGATAAAGTCCGGAAAACAGTAGATGATATGGTGTGGAAGTTCGGTGTCATGTTTGCAGATGCACGAGATGCTAAACAGGATCGTGTCGCCCGTTTAATAGAATTACTCAAAGCAGAATCAAATCTCACGCGTGCTGCCTCAGCATTGACTCTTCCCTGGTATGTAGACGAACGAGCCATCGATCCATTAAAGCAGGTAATCCAGGACTCCGATGAAATTGTCAGAAGAACCGCCAAGTGGGCTCTTCAAGCTCTCCAAAAGACACTTTTGGATCGCAAGCAGCTCGGCTTGTAAGAGAGACTTTCCCTCTCAGCGTATAATTGCTGAGAGGGATTTTTTATTTCAACAAGGAGACTGCCTCATGTCTGGACCTAGAATTGTCCGCGCCCCGAGGGGACTGGAACTTACCTGCAAGAATTGGCTTAGCGAAGCCGCCTATCGCATGATCCAAAACAATCTCGACCCGGAAGTCGCGGAAAAACCGGAAGATCTCGTCGTCTATGGAGGGCGCGGGAAAGCCGCGCGCTCGTGGGAAGCGTTCGATGCCATTCTCGAATCGCTCAAGAATCTCGAGGATGATGAAACGCTCCTTGTGCAATCGGGAAAACCAGTTGTTGTTTTCAAATCGCACAAAGACGCCCCGAAAGTATTAATTGCAAATTCAAATTTAGTTCCTCATTGGGCGACCTGGGAGCACTTCGATGCGCTTGCCCAAAAGGGACTCATCATGTACGGGCAGATGACTGCCGGTTCATGGATCTATATCGGTACACAGGGAATCCTTCAGGGCACGTACGAAACCTTCGGCGCGCTGGCGAAACTCAAAGGTTGGGGATCGCTCAAAGGGAAATTTGTGCTTACCGCAGGTCTCGGTGGGATGGGCGGCGCGCAGCCACTCGCAATCACGATGAATGAAGGTGTGGGACTCATCGTGGAAGTAGATCCAGAACGTGCAGAACGTCGCCGCGCGATCGGTTATGTGGATACGGTTGTGGATACGCTTGAAGAAGCGATGACACTCGTTGAGGATGCAAAAGAGCAACAGATTCCAAAATCCATTGGATTAATCGGGAATGCATCAGATATCTACAGCGAACTCGTTGCACGTGAAGTGACTCCCGATGTGGTGACAGACCAGACGTCCGCGCATGAGGCGCTGTTTTACATCCCCTCAGGTGTATCGGTGACCGCCGCAAATGAGCTGCGGAAGTCCGATCCTGAAAAATACAAAAAGATGGCGATGGATTCGATGTCGAAGCATGTGCTTGCCATGTTGGATTTCCAGCGCGCAGGGGCAGAAGTTTTTGATTATGGCAATAACATTCGCCAGCAGGCATATAACAATGGTGTAAGTGATGCGTTCGAGTTTCCCGGCTTTGTACCCGCCTACATCCGACCTTTGTTCTGTGAAGGTAAGGGACCGTTCCGTTGGGTGGCATTATCGGGCGACAAGGAAGATATTTATACGACCGATGAAGCAATTATGGAATTATTCCCCGAAGATGATCACCTCAAACGCTGGCTCAAGATGGCGCGTGAGAAAGTTCCGTTCCAAGGGTTGCCGGCGCGCATTTGTTGGCTTGGCTATGGCGAGCGTGTGAAGGCTGGACTCAAGTTCAATGAGCTGGTCGCCAGCGGAAACGTGAAAGCTCCGATTGTGATCGGACGCGATCATCTCGATTCAGGTTCTGTCGCGTCACCGAATCGCGAAACGGAATCAATGAAAGATGGCTCGGACGCGATTTCAGATTGGGCGATATTGAATGCAATGATCAACGCGGTGGGCGGCGCAACATGGGTCTCGTTCCATCATGGAGGCGGAGTAGGCATGGGATATTCACAACACGCGGGACAGGTTATCGTAGCCGATGGAACTCCTGAAGCGGCGCGCAGATTGGAAAGAGTCCTGACAACAGATCCGGGCATAGGCGTCGTCCGCCACGCCGACGCGGGATACGAGATCGCCATCGAAGCTGCCAAGCGACACGGTATCAAGATGCCGATGCTGAAATAATACATGAATAAAAGATTTCTGCTGGGTTTGCTTGCGCTCTTAATGAGTATGCTTGCCTGCGAGCCAGTCATTGCAATTGGCTGGAGAGAATTGTTTTTTATATTTATTCTGATGTCTTTCCTGTTTGGTCCACCCCTATACAGATTCATTCGAAGAGTCGAAAACTTTCGTAGAAATGATCGGAAGAAAAAAGAGTAAAAATCTAAAAACTCCAAACGGTCTATTGTCAGCGACATGCACATTCGGTAAGATGGAACAAAATTAAAGGAGAAACGCGATGAAGTTCCGAAGTTTTTTATTTGTATTTGCCCTTGTTTTAGCCATGCTCGCATGTAACCTGCCATCCAAGGCGGCGACTGAAACGCCAACATTAGCCATTTTCACTCCATCCGTTACGCAAGCATTACCCACAAATGCACCAACGCAAACGCTATTGCCATCCAATACTCCGCCGGCCACGTCCACCGGAACGCCGGCTGTTCCTGTAGCGCTTCCGAAAGAGGTAGCGGTCAATTGCCGCCTGGGACCAGGAGTCGGCTGGATCGTGCTCAGCGGATTAAGCGTTGGGACAAGTTCTCAAATTGCTGGCAAATCAGGCGATGGAGGCTGGTGGTACATCGTTGATCCGTTCAACTCGGGCAGGAAGTGCTGGGTTGCATCCAGCGTAACGAATACCGCAGGTAACCTGGCGGGCATTCCAGTGGTAGAGGCCCCTCAAGCAGATGTGACAAAAGTGACGGTGGATGTGGATCCGAAATCGCTCAGTGTGGCTGGATGTGTTGGACCAATTCTTCCCTTGGAGATCGCAGGAACAATTGAAACGAACGGACCCACTTCGGTCAAGTGGCATTTTGAGACACAACAAGGCGGCGCGATGTCCAATCAGACGACCGATTTTGAGGCGTTCGGCTCCAAAAATGTCTCTGTGGATTTCACTCCTACGCTGACTGCGGGGACATACTGGGTCAGGTTGATTGTCACCGAACCCAACGCGATCCAAGCCGAAGCGAAATATACACTCGAATGCTCGCCGTAAGCTTTATTTTTATCCCTAAAAATAAATTGGGCGACCCTTCCCTGCGGGCAGGCCGCCCAATTTATTTAAGAATTTATCAGTTTTCTATTATGCTGGATGAAGTGTCTTTCGAATTCCCAGTCGAACAAGCCATCCACCATACGCGCCGACAAGGGGAAAGAGCGACACCAAAAGCAGACGAAAATCATGAGACAAGTAGAAATCGTGGAGTGGAATCCAAATTCCAACTGCCAACGCGATGAGCCATGGCTTACGATGACCCAAAAGAGACAGTAAGCCACTCATGATCAAAAGCCCACCCGCAAGAATTCCCGTATCATCCCAGGTTGGACGAGAATCCACGTAAGCAGAGAACAGCCCCGCCAACACGGCTACCGCTAAAAGTATGTTTTGCATCACATCCTTCCTTTCCTTTTCAAATGTTGAGACCACTATTTTGATTGATCCAAATCGTTCGAGCGCTCTTGTTTCTGCTTCCTCCAGGCTCAATTCTTGACCTAGTCCTCGCTCCACCGCCTCAAGCAGATGACTCTCGATCTCAGCCAGGTCATTTTGATCGGCAAGGCCGCGCATCCAGAGATGATGTTCCAGTTTATGCAAATACATTTGGATTCGATTCTCTTTCATCTCAAATCCCCACCGTTGCATTGATGGCTTTCGAAAACTTTTTCCATTCCTCCTGGCGTCTGGCTAGCGTCTGCAGACCTTTCGGGGTCAATTGATAGATCCGTTTGCGTCGCGCCGAATCCTCGGACCAGCTGCTATGCAACAGCCCCTGACTCTCTAGCCGATGTAAAGCAGGATAAATCGTCCCTTCAGGCAGATCAAATGTGCCACCGCTTTGGCTTCGCAGGGATTCGATCACCGCGTAACCATGTGCAGGTCCTTCGGCTAAAATTGCCAGTAACAACAAATCGAGATGCCCTTTGAGGGCTTCACCAATCATGCACGGCATCATATACCTAGCAATGCTAGGTGTCAAGGGTTTTATGAAAAGCTGAAATTTGCTATACTGAATTGAATAAAGAGTTTTTTAATCAAAAGCCTTGCGAAGGTTTCATCAATAGATTCATAGTCTAACAGACAACCTTCGCAAGGCTAATACAGAGGAAATTTACATGACACTGATCTATGCTTGCATTGCACCCCATGCCGGTGATTTGATCCCTGAAACCGTTGAAGACAAGAACAAAGTGATACGGACGCGTCAAGCTATGCAAGCGATGGGGGCAAAACTTGAGGTGTTAGCGCCCGAGGTCATTGTTATTGTCAATCCGCATGGATTCCGTGTGGAGAATGCGATGAGCATTTCGATTGCCGAAAGAGCGGTTGCGGATTGGTCAGCCAATGTAAAACTTGATTTTGCAACGGATGTAGAACTCGCCCACTCCATTGCGAACAAAGCGACCGAAATGAACGTGCCTGTTGTACGCTATATTTACGGCGCAAGTGGCGGATCTGAGTGTTTTATTCCGCTCGATTGGGGCGCGGTCGTGCCGTTATACTTCATGGGACATCGCTTCGAACGTAAGCCGAAAATCGTTCACATGAGTCCTATGCGGACTCTCCCCTTTAAGACTCACTATGAATTCGGGCGTGCCATTGGACATGTGCTCAAGGAAACGGACAAACGCATTGCTCTCATCGCTAGTGCAGACCAGGGCCACGCGCACGATATCAACGGGCCGTATGGGTATGACCCAGCTGCGGCAGAATACGATCAATGGATGCAGGAGATTGTCCGCTCGAACCGCCTCGATAATCTGCTTCTCGCTAAATCCAAACTTGTGGAAAATGGCAAGCCAGATAGCCTCTGGCCGACACTGGTATTAGCCGGCGCGTTGAAGGAAAACCCAATGTCAGTAAGAGTTCTTTCCTATGAAGTAAATGTATATTTTGGAATTTTATGTGCGGAGTTTCAATAATAGCGTTTTTATTTGTTTCGTTTCGGTCTCAAAGCAAACATCATTACAACAACAGCAACAAATGCGCCGATCACGCCCGCCAACGTGATAATGACATTGGGATCCGTAATAGCCGGGATTGCTTCGGTAGCCGTCGGAGTCGGTTCAGCGACAGGCTCATCAAGGATATTGAACACCGCGGTCGTTCGCTCGGCGAGGCGAAACGCACCGTTGGCTGAATCATACTTTGAGTTACGTACCAGCGTGTCGGCAGAATTCTGCTGCACAGAATGCAATTCGAAATTCTTTCCAGTAAAGGCGTGGTCAGCAAATTTCACAGGATCAGGTAGAGCATTGAAGAGGACAATGATCTCTTGGTAATTCGCGTCAATGTTCTTCGTATCTTTTAAATCCATTACGATCAAACCGGGGATTTGATCAGGACCTGTGTTATAGAATGAAACGTCGCTCTTGATCTGTTCTTCTGTTTCAAGCCGGAACAATTTCGAGCTTTTGCGGATTTGCAAAAATTCGCGAAAAACAGCCGAGGCGAATTCGATATCTGATTTCGCAGGGGCCAACTTCGGATCTGCAAGGAGAGGTTTGTAAATATCCCATTGACCTGTGCCTTCGAGCGGAAGTCCCACGCCCCAATTAATGGATTCGTAAATCCAATCGAGTTTGTTGTACCAATCGCCGGAGTTATAGGAATTCGGGTTGAATGACTTCGAGCGTAGTATGTCATCGCCCGCATGGAAGAAAGGCACACCTTGGCTGAACATGGCAACGCTCAACGCCAGGTTGTTCATGCGCACCCGATCAGCGATGGTTGCCTCAGCAGGCGCTTTGGCTTGGATGGCATCAAAGAGGGTCTGGTTATCATGCGCGGAGACATAGACAATATTTTCCTGCGGATCCTTTGTGTAACCAGCAGGGGCTGAGTTGTAAGAGATCAACCGACCCGGAACCTTCTTGCCATCCACGCGGATGATTTCATAACTCGCAAGATTCCCTGCGAGACCAAGCCGAATCCAATCGGTATAGTTATTGAGTTGGATTTGTTGATCCTCAGCATCACGCTGTTCATTTGCGTTATTTGTGAGGACTAGCCCGGTCGTAAAGCCTTGCTCTCTTGGATCACCAAATGGACTGCCGCCGCGCACCGCATCACGCAGGCGATCATTGAAGACGCCGATGCCTGTGCCCGCGATATTGAGCTGAGTCGCATTTTTTCCGCGCCCGTTATTGGCAACCTCGCCAAAGTCCCAGCCCTCGCCGTAGATGTAAATGGACTTCCCATCCACGCCATCCTTTTCGAGAGTCAACGCATCCAGCGCGGCGCGGACGGCTTTCATGTCATCGAGCATGTGATGTCCCATCAGGTCGAAGCGGAAACCATCGACTTTATAGTTCTTGGCCCAGGTGATGAGTGAGTCGATCATCAGCTTGCGCATCATGTTATGTTCAGTGGCGGTGTTCTCACAGCACGTGGATTTTTCCACTGCACCATCGGCGTTGAGGCGGTGATAGTAACCTGGCACAACGCGATCCAGCACAGAGTTCTCACTCTGTCCGCTGGCGTTGGTATGGTTGTAAACCACATCCATCACTACGCGCAAGCCGCTTTGATTGAGGGCCTGCACCATCTCGCGGAATTCCAGGATGCGCGGTGTACCGTTCGGGTCAGTTGCGTAACTGCCTTCGGGCGTGGTGTAGTGAAGTGGGTCATAGCCCCAGTTGAATCCATCCGAGGCGGTGATGGCACTGACAGCGAGTGACTGTTGATCTGAATCGGGTGGATAGGATTTAAGTTTGGCATCATCCACCGTTTGCCAGGTGGATTTGTCTTCGTTCACGCTGGCAATATCGAACGCGGGTAAGAGATGAATATGGGTCAATCCAGCTTGTGCCAAGGCAGTTAGATGCTTCATGCCATTCGAATCTTTGATCGTAAATGCTTTATAGGTACCGCGCAATTCCTCAGGAACACTCTGATCGCTGATACTAAAATCACGGATGTGCAATTCGTAGATGACGATATCTTCAGGTGCGGCAAGCGCGGGCTTTCGCGAAGCAAGCGCATCCCAATCTTTTGGCTTGAGTTTCCCATCATTCAAATCAACGATCTGACTGCGTTTGCTGTTCATCGAAAGACTCAACGAATAAGGGTCCGTGACCAGATTCGTTTCGATCTTTCCTGTGGACGGTGCAAAGACTTTCACTTCATCTAAATAATATTTGTTTTTCCAACTTGCGTTGCCGGTGACACTCCAAACACCGGTTTTTGCATCCCATTCCATCGGCATTTTATTAGCGTAGCTTGCGGCAGCCGTATCAAACATTTGCAATGTAACAGCTTGCGCGGTTGGCGCCCAAACTCGCAAGGTAGGAATATCTCCGTCAAACGTGATGCCTAAAGGTCCGTCATACGGATATAGATCATCAAGCACGCCAGGGATTTGTACGCCAGTCGCATCCACGGCGCGGCCGTTCAGGCCATGAGCGATCACTGCAATTTGTCCCTTCAGGATTTCAGTCAGTTTGGACGCATCCGTTTCATTGACTTTGAGCACAGCATAATCTCGCAGATGTGGATACTTTCGCAAAATGTCCACATCCGGTTTGTCAGAAACAAATGCCAGCGGAATTTCGCTTCCATTTTTAATCCCCTCGGGGCTAAGTTCTAGTGCAGCATCCGGCGAATAGACAATGGCATAAGTCAGGCTCGACCCGCCGCTGATCTTCCAAAGGAGAGTATCCTTGCTAATCCAGATCGCGCGCTGTTTGGTTAGGTTCCCCACGGGCGCGCCGGTGGTGCTGATGGTCGTTTGATTTTTCACGGCATCATATCCAAAATAAATCGCATCTCCATCCTTGAGAACGGTAAATTGCTGAGGCTCGCCAATAACATTGTTCGCATCCTCATTGAGCGTAAATGTGACTTTATAGGTACCAGCTTTCAAACCGCTGGTTGTGACGCCAAATGTCCCATCACCATCCGGGTCCTGCAGCCAGGTACGCAGACAAGTTGCATCATTATTGTCCTTGCATCCAGTCTGTGTTTGGAAACTTCCCATGGCAACAATGATTTTTGAATTGAAATTGTCGGTGATCCAGTGAGTCTTGTGATCATAATAAAACTTGACTTGGATTGGCTCCGTCACAACCAGTGGAATATCCGGTCCATTCAGTGTGGCATTCAACCCGTAATTTTCTCCCCAGCCGCCGTTGAGTGCAGCTTTGTAGCGCGGACCTTCTTTATCACCATCGTTGCCGGGTTGGATCTCATAGGTAGCCTGCCACACATCATCTTCTTCATCATAAACGAGCATGGTATTCTCACATTCGGGCTGCCATTCACCCGAACAGCCTAATTCATCCTGATGCGTACCAGGGATATTAACGGAATCAGGATTGGAGGAAAATTGGGCTTGCGCAACGGAAGAAAAGGGCAACGAGAAAGATGCGAGCAGGATTGCGCAAAGAGCAATAATCGATAAAATGTTTTTTTGCATGGGAGAATCTCTGGACTGGTTTTATCACAATTCGATAGGAAATAGTAAAATCTCCTCCTATGAGCCAGTGGACACGTGTCAATGGCATTCTCGCTCAAGGGTATCGTGTCGCGTCAGGACCTTCCTCCGACTACCCTTATGGAGCATTAGACCGGCAAAGACCGATCTTCAAAGCGCGCGGCTTTGACCTGGCTGGTTATTTCAATGGAACGTTGAACATTGATCTCCGTCCGCATGTTTTTAAAATGGAGAAGCCGCAATACACATTTCATTCTGTCGAGTGGACAGATCTTCATCCTCCTGAGCATTTTTCCTTTTCACGCTGTAAAATGATTTATAAAGATGTGGAATATGATGGCTGGGTTTATTATCCACATCCAGAAACGAAGAAGCGTAATTTCCAAAATCCATCGCTTGTCGAAGTGATCGCCACTCCGATTCCGGGGATCAGCTATGGGGATCGCCTCACAGTACTTTTGAATCCAGATGAGATCACGGTTGATCCATCCGAATAGGGATTAGAAGAACATCCTCTTATACTCGTGACAGTCATAGATTTACGCTCGTAGTACAATTCAGCCTGCAATTTTTTAAGATTTGGAGTCTACAGGTAATCATGGCTACGAAACAAATAGCAGTTCTCACAAGTGGTGGCGACGCACAGGGGATGAATGCCGCTGTTCGCGCAGTCGTTCGCACCGCATTGGATAAAGGCGCTGACATTTACGCAATCTACGAAGGGTATAAGGGATTGGTCGAGGGTGGGGCACGCATCCGTAAAATGGATTGGGATTCGGTCGGTGGAATTTTGCAGCAGGGCGGAACGATCATCGGCACTGCCCGCAGTGAGGAATTTCGCACGCGCGAAGGACGCCGACAAGCAGCATTGAATTTAGTGCAACTTGGTATTGATGGATTGATCGTGATTGGTGGCGATGGATCGCTCACGGGTGCGGATATATTCCGTCGTGAATGGCCTTCTCTGCTTTCGGAACTCGTCCAGAGCGGTGAGATCAGCGCGGAAATTGCCGCCGAACACCCAAACCTTGTGATTGTGGGTATGGTGGGTTCGATTGACAACGATTTCTCTGGGACCGAGATCACCATTGGGACAGACAGTGCCCTGCATCGCATCACCGATGCAGTGGATGCTATTACGAGCACGGCTGCCAGTCATCAGCGCACATTCATTGTCAAAGTGATGGGGCGCAACTGTGGCTATCTCGCCCTCTATGGAGCACTTGCCACCGGCGCAGACTGGGTGCTCATCCCCGAAGCGCCACCGAATGTGGATAACTGGCAAGAGGTGATGGTCGAACGCCTCAAAGCCGGG
>DASWEH010000284.1:0-19528 GCA_036394895.1 Anaerolineales bacterium | reverse complement strand
GCATGGAGTAATTTTATCATGAGGGCTTAAAAACCTTGCGAAGGTTCACATCCTTCGGCTTTGCCTCAAGACAGCCTTCGCAAGGTTTACGAGATTTTCCCGCCACACATTCAACTTTTTCAGTTCTACGTAAATCGCCCTAATCAAAACGCCTGCTTAAGATAATTCTCTGCTGCTTTGATAAACTCTCTCGCCCAAGCCAGCATCTCGCGAACCTGTTCTTCATTGACTTTTTTATCAAGCCTATAGTCAGCAATGATTTCACGTTTGCGGGCTTCAATCAAATAGCGATGAAATTTTGGATCTAGCACCCTAGGCTTGGCAAATTTAATTCCATACATCTTTATCACAGCAGGGTGATTGTGGCGATATGTGACTTCACTGTCTCTCAATAGCGCCTGAGCAGTATAGAACAAACCATAGTATGCAATTGATGCGGCACTCTCAATGTCATGGTAAGTTAAAGCCGTAGCACTTGCTCTTTGAGACCTTTCTGCCTTTTCAAGGAACTTTAGAGAAACTTCGTTTATACATTTCCTGCCCTTATCTTACCGTTTTTCAATCTCATACGCAACTATTTTACTTCCTCACCGCCGCGAATCCCAATCCATTCGGACCCACATGCGTACCAATGACTGTTGTCACATTGACCATCAAAATATCGCGCGGCACCGATTGGCTGGCTCTTTGCATCAATTCATTTAGGAATTCCTTGGCACGCGGTTCCGCGCTTGTATGCAGGATCGCCAATTTCTCCAACTCACCGCCTTCCAACAAAAACTTCAGCATTCGTTCATTGGCTTGACTTGTGGTCCGCACCGCGCCTATGGCTTTGACTTCTCCGTTTGTCAATTCGATCAACGGCTTGATGCTTAGCAGACTTCCGAGCATGGCAATGGTTGCAGGGACGCGTCCGCTGCGCTTGAGATATTCCATTGTGTCCAAAGCGGCAGAGACGTGGAGGCGCATATGCGTGGATTTGATGGCATCCAGCGCGGCCTGTAGGCCCATTTCGGCGGCTTCAGCGGCGGCGAGCACTTGAAAGCCAAGCCCAAGCGAAAGGGATGTACTGTCCACACATGTCACACGATCCTGAAAATCGCTGGCTGCCTGCCGAGCAATATTCAGGATAGAGGTCAACGCGCCCGCGGCGTGGATGGAGAGGATATGGTCACAGCCGCGCCTGAGGAGAGATTCATAGCGGGTGGAAAAGTCTCCTATCGAGGGCGCGGCAGTTGTCGGCTGAGTCTTGAGGGAGGGCAATCGCTCATAAAATTCTTCGCGCGAGATCCCGATCCCGTCAGCATATTCCTTGCCATCGATGATCAAAACAGAGGGAACAACTTCCAACTCATATTGCTCAACCAGATAGTTTGGAATGTCGCAGGTCGAGTCTGTGAGGATGCCAACCTTCATTGTTTTGGTTTCTCCCGATCCAGCCAGAGCTCACGATATTTGCGATTCCAGTCAATGAGGAAACGATAAGCCATCACGAGACCACCGGCTAGGGCAATCCATAGTTCCACGCCGCGCAGATGGAAAAGCCAGAAGAGCGGCGCGATGAGAATTCCTGTCAATACACTGGCGCGTGCACCATGGCGAACTAGGAGCACAAGAGCTAGCAACAAGCCCAAGCCAATCACAGCCGAAAACCAATTTGTGGCAATCAGCGCACCCCCAAAGGTCGCTATGCCCATGCCACCACGGAATTGCGCAAAGATCGGCCAGCAATGACCCGCGACGGCGAATGCGGCCGTCAACGCGACAATCCAGGGGTTGTTTGTGTATTTGAGTGCAAGAAATGTAGGAATGAAACCTTTTGTAACATCCAGGATTGCCACGAGTGCGCCCCAACCAAAACCTGCCTGTCGAATCGTGTTGGTTGTGGTTGCATGACCTGAACCAGCATCGCGTACATCCACTTGTTTTACCAAGCGTGTGACCCAAATGGAAAATGGAAGCGAGCCGGAAAGATAACCCAACATTGGAAAGAGGAAATAAAAAAAGATTTGCATGGTTAGTCCAGTTTGTGGATGGCAGGATGAATGAGTCCGAGAAGTGCCAAACCTATTGTAGAAAGCCCACCAATCAGAAACACGGTCGGCGCGCCGAACCGGTCTGTTGCCCAACCTGAAAGGCTGAATCCAATTGGCAATAAAACAAATGAACCCAGCGCGTCGATCGAATAGACTCGTCCCAGCAGGTTGCCAGGAACCATTTCCTGAAGAGTGTGCGTCCAAATCAACGCGAAGACAGAAGTGCACATTCCGCTGAGGAACATGGATGCGATCAAAATCGGGATGGGAAGTTTGAACGCAAATGGCAATAAGGCCGCGCCTGTGCCCACGACGGAAAGATAACCGAGCAAACCGCGCCTGTGTAGCCGAACATATTGTCCCAGCCAGACCATGCCAATGACAAATCCGAGCGAGGCGGCAGAGCCGAGGATGCCGAGCAGCTTCACATCCGCGCCGAGGTCCTCTTTGATCAGGAATGGCATTGCCACTGCGCGTGGACTTGCTTCCATGATATTGACAAAGCCAAAGAGCAGGATAGTGATCCAAATCCAGGGAATAGTTCGGATAAGATTGAACCCCTCGCGTAGGTCCTTAAATCCCTGTCTCAGCATGTCTTTCGCTGACCCTTCAGCTGCGCTCAGGGCAGGCCTTTGTACGCCTCCCGTTTCTGAGGCAATTTCCTGTCTTTGAACTTTATCCAGGTTGGAACGGAGCATCGGCAAGACACAAAGTGCGGAAATAAAAAACGAAAGCGCATCCAAGCCGAAGGCCAGGGATGTGCCGCCTGCTGCGACGAATGCTGCACCTAATGCAGGACCGACAATCCCAGTGACACGTTGACTCAATCCGTTTAATGAATTGGCACTATTTAATAAATCCGAAGGAATGATCTGAGGGATGACTGCCTGATAGGCAGGGAAGAAAAATGCCTCCACAAATCCGAAGAGCATGCTGGCAATATAAATGTGCCAGATTTGCAAAAGATCAAGCCACGAAAAGATTGTTACGAAAGTGATGACCAACCCGCTCAACACATCGGAACTGAACATGATGCGGATGCGAGGTAAGCGATCCACAACCACGCCGCCGATCAGTAGAAATATCAACATGGGGACTTGTGAAAAAACCAGTACAGTTCCCATTGCGACTGCGGAACCTGTCTTTTCTAATACCCACCATGAAAGTGCGATGCGATAGAGGCTATCGCCAAGCCGTGAAGTAGTTTGCCCTGTCCAAAGGAAAGCAAAGGGGCGGTGTCTTAAGGAACGCAGGACATTCATAGTCCGCGAGTATAGCATACGCAATCTGAAGAAAAAGAAGTCGCGACCCTATCGTTCAGACAAATTTTGTTATTCAGTTGCAATACTATCTGAAATTTTTCATCAACAACTTATCTAGAGCATGACCTCCGTAATACGCTTACAGAAATGACAACGATTTCAGTACTCTGTTCCTATTAATTTCTATTCTGTTCTGCATAAGATGGATATTGTTCATCTGGTCATCGTTTTCGTTCTCAACAAGTTCGAAACGCAATCAACCTAATCATTCATAAACACGGAGCAATTTCAAAAATGACAATTGCTTCACACAGGAGAAAACGATGAACAAAACCATCTATCGAATTGCAAGTCTGATCCTGGCATTTGCCCTCCTTTTGGGGAACAACATTCATGCACAAGCGGTGGGAAGTGTCTATTATGTATCCCCAGCAGGAAGCGATTCAAATCCCGGGACTGCCTCTGCTCCATTCAAAACCTTTGCGAAAGCGAACTCCCTTCTAACGGCTGGGAGCACGCTCAATATCTATGCAGGGACATACACAGAACAATTGAAGATTTCGAAGAGCGGCACGAGCAGCGCGTGGATCACCGTCAAACCATTGGGTGGAACCGTGGTGATCGACATGAGAAACGCGGCAACCTTTGGCATAAGTTTGGCTGCTTCTTATGTGACGGTCAGTAGTTTGGAGATAAGAAACTCAGGTGATATCTGCGTAAACATAGTCGGCAGTAATCTCACCGTGGATGGTTTGGTTGTCCACGAATGCGCCAGCCATGGGATCAACGCCAATAATTCCTCCCAGGTAAAAATCCTCAACAGCCGTGTGTATCGCACTGTCCTTTCGAATGCGAGTCGCAGTGTTTCCAGCGGATGGGGCTCAGGGATAAAGGTCCGTGTGAGCGACAATGTCTTAGTCCAGGGAAACATTGTGTATAACAATTACGGTGAAGGTATGGGAACGCGCGGTACGAACGTGACTATTCGCGCGAATACAGTCTATGATAACTTCTCTGTCAATATTTATACAAATTCTGAGAACGCGTTGATCGAAAGAAATTTCGTCTACTGCACACCTAATAGTGGTTATGAAAGAGATGGGTTACCTGCGACTGGAATCGGCATGGCGGAGGAATATTTCGATGGCTGGGGAGCAAGGCTCAAAAACGCACGAGTCATTAACAACATTGTGGCATTTTGCAAGCATGGTGTCCGTTATAGCGGCGCTGATGATCGGCTTACTGGTGGTGGGTTGAAGGACGCCACCATTGCCTACAATACGCTTTATGGAAGTACAAATTCAGCATTGAGCATCGTCTACGAAAGCGCTCAAGCCGGGTCTTTGATCGCGAATAATATTATCTGGCAGGCACAGGATAAGCTGAGCACTGTAGATAATCCGGTTGGGTTGACGTTTAAAAATAATCTTTGGAAGGTCTTACCATCCAGCGCCGTGCGCAGTTCAGGAGACAAAGTCGGAGATCCTAAATTTGCCAGCACGCCCGGCTATACACCCGAGAGTTACCGTCCCTCTAGTTCGTCCCCCGCGGCTGCGAGCGCCGCAGACATCGGTATATCTAACGACTTTTTCGCCAAGCCGCGTGGACCGTCCTTTGACATAGGCGCTATACAATTCGATTCTATTGGGCCATCTTCGGTCCAGGCAACGGCAACATCGATCCCAGCTACAATCGCTCCAACGAATACGCTATTGCCTTCCACCCCTCAAGCTACAACAACTTCGATTCCATCAACAATCCAACCTACCAATACATCAGTGCCAGCCTCTCCGACTGCAACTGCTGGAGTGCCAACAGCAACACCTACTTCCCTACCAACTACTGTCACATTCACCAGCACCCCAATCCAGCCTTCACCCACGATAACTCTACAACCCACACAGCAGGTGACTCAAACGTCTCCAGAGACAATCTATGACAACAAACATAGTTCCTTTGTCTACTCAGCTGGTTGGGTGGAAGAGGTCAAAGCAGCAGCTATTAGCGGATCGTTCGCGCGGACATCCACGAACGGCTCCTCGGTAACGTTCCAATTTACCGGCCAATCGTTCAGTATCATTTACAAGGGTGGGCCCAGCTATCGAAAAATGGATGTTTATATGGATGGTACTTTGATCGCAACAATCGACGAAAGACACGATGTCAGCACGTACCAGGTACGCTGGGATTATCCCGGACAGTTTCCACTTGGGCAGCATACGTTGAAACTGATCTTTGTCACCACCAGTTCCAGCACCAATGGCTCAGTGGACGCGGTGATTGTTCGTTAGCAAATTCATCTAGCGATTAAACAAAGACGGAGCGCTGAAAAGCGCTCCGCTTGCTTATGTCACTTAAGAAGTCACTTCTGCTCAAAGGAGTCCTGATGTTCGCCGCGCCCGCGCCGCGCGATTTCCTTCTTATAGATTTTCACTTCGCCGGCCTTCGCCAGATTCATCGATTCGACGATCATAACCTTCAAATCATCATCTGAAACAGTATTCCCCTCCAAGTCAAGCAGGAAGTCGTAGCCTTCCACATAGCCGCCGTTTGTGAAATCCACTCGGAAGTCAACCTTGACGCGAAACTCAGATTGCGGATTGGGCTTATACATGGATTGATTAACCAGTGAGCTGCAAGCTGGAAGGTCCATATTCCATGAGCTCGATGGCGTTCCCATCCGGGTCAGCGATCCAAGCCTGGCGGGAATTGTCCATGCCAAGTGCAATTGGAGAAGATTCCACGCCTCGGGCTTTGAGGGTTTTGCAGAATTCATCCAGCCCGGTCACTTCAAGACAAAAATGTTTATAGCACGTGCCTATTGCTAATTCTTCCACTTTTCCACCCCACACTTCAGCCGCCATCGCCTGGTCAAAGAACTCGAGAAAGGTTGTATCGCCACAGGCAAAGTAGTAGCCAAATGGTTTGCCTTCCTTGTTATCCAACGTAAATTTGACATTCATGCCAAGTTTGTTTACGTAGAAGTCAATTATCTTTTCAAGGTCATTCGTGACAAAATTGAGATGTGCCAGTTTGCGAATCATAGTATCCTCGTTTCATTGATGCTCCATCGTGATGTTCCATCACGGTCAGCCATGGGCGGATTTCATAGAGAAGCAAGCCTGCCTGTACAGCAGGGTCTGATGCAGCAAACGCTTCCAGTTCCTCTTGCGAAACATCTTTGGTCACTACCATCATCCCACCTGCATCCTGTAACAAAAATGGACCGCCAAGTTCCAGTTTTCCCTGTTCATGAAGTTTCAGATAATGTTGTACATGTTCGCCAACCCCCTCCTGTTCCCTAAAATCTACGCCATTTTGCCATTTGGGGCCAGGTCTATGAAAAACGACATAACGAATAGGACGCGGGTTCGGACTAGACATCGTTTCCTCTCAATCGTTATTGCTTCAAAAGCCAGGCGATCCGGTCATATGAAATGATGTAATGCAAGAGAGTGATCCCGCCAAATATCCAGCCGGTGGTCGTCGCGCCTGCATCAAAAAGCCCCCATGTTGCAAAACCGAAGAAGACCGCCTCGATCAACAGGCGGACAATGCCCGAGACCCGGACGCGTGGCGCTCCGCCATCCCCCGGCACACGAAATACACCCCAGATGATAGCTGCCAGAAGTGGTAAACCAATCGCCAGGAGGTAACGCAACACGCCAGCATGTTGAGTCCAGCCCCAGTAACCGATGAAGTATAAGGCAGCAAGTTCCAGGAAGAATCGAAGCGCGAGGTTGATCAGGTTTTGTCCCATGCTAAACTACTATTTCTTTTACGCGCCCCACCGCCCCGCTCTCCAAACGGACTTTGATCCCGTGAGGATGAGTCGGGGATTTGGTGAGAATATCCTTGACAACACCTTTGGTTAATTTACCCGTGCGCTGATCCTGCTTCAAGACGATGAGCACGGTCATGCCGGGCTTAATGTTCGAACGCGATTGACCATCCATATTCAGTTTGATCCATCTCCAATATCTAGGCGAAAAGCGATGAGCGACTGATTCAATTCCTGTAAAAAAGCGATCAGTGAAAGAATCAATGATCCCATCGCCCCCATAAACAGCAATCCAATGAACCAGGCATCTTCAATTTGAAGGGCTGCAGTGAAGAACAAAGTGATAATCAGCACGGCTGCGCACAACACACAAACTGTTGCAAAGACGATCGCCCGCTGTAATAGTCTCGCGCGTCGCGCAAGGATGTGAAGCTGCTGTGCAGTCGTGTGGCGATTCCGCTCTGGGATTTCCGGCATCTCGCGTACGAGACTACGTCCACGATCGATCACACGGCCGAGACGGTTAGTGAGAGAAAGAATCAGCAGTCCTACACCTGAAATCAAAACGACAGGACCAATCGCAACCTGCAAAACGGGAATTAATTCTTTAACGGTTATGAGCATTGAAGACGTGTAACGCAATCGATTTTGAAAGTGAGCCACACGAGCAGATTGAACCGTAGCAAGATACGATCCTATATGTCATTGCGCAGTATAGCACAAGCGATCGAAAGAAGTCGCCTTTTCAAACTCCCTCTCTCCACGTAAAATCAAGCACCTATGAAGCTTCTATCATTCTCTGATTCAGCCGCAAACATCTACCAGCAAACGCGCATCTCACACTGGGATGCGATTGCCCGCAAAAGCGATTCCTGGCAAGGGATGGGCGGGTGGTATCATCGCCGCCTGCATGAAATTTACTGCTTCTATATTAGTCCGAGCCAGAGCATCCTCGAAGTGGGCTGTGCGCAGGGACATCTGCTCGCTTCCCTTAAACCCGCTCGTGGGGTTGGGATTGATTTTTCTGAAGAAATGATTTGCCGTGCCAAGAAACATTATCCAGAACTCGAATTCATCCACGCAGACGCGCATGATCTCTCTTATTTGGACGAAAAATTTGATGTCATCATTTTGTCCGATCTGGTGAATGACTTATGGGATGTCCAACAGGTCCTCGAACAGCTCAAGCCTGTGTGTGCCGCTCACACACGGATCATCCTTAATTTTTATAGCAGGCTATGGCAGCTTCCTCTCAGCCTGGCGCGAAAACTAAACCTTGCCAGCCCGAACCTGTATCAAAACTGGTTGACCCGCGAGGATGTCAACGCTCTGTTACGTCTGGCAAACTTTGAAACAATCCGAGACACACAGGAAATTCTTTGGCCTCTGCCTCTCGGCGGACTCGCTAACCGATTTCTGGTTCGCTTATGGCCCTTTTATGAACTGGCTCTCTCCAACTTCGTCATCGCTCGCCCTGCACCGGCGCGGGCAGAAGAACCGATCGTCTCTATCATCGTTCCAGCGCGCAATGAATCAGGGAACATCAAGGCCATTTTCGAAAGAACTCCTCCAATGGGATGCGAGACCGAACTCGTCTTTGTGGAGGGGCACTCCAAGGATGATACCTACGCGGCAATCGAACGGGAGATTGCTTCGCATCCTTCTACCCCCTGCCTGCTTCTGAAACAAACAGGCATCGGCAAAGCGGACGCGGTCCGGATGGGCTTTTCTGCAGCCAAAGGCGAGGTGCTGATGATCCTCGATTCAGACCTGACCGTTCCACCTGAAGATCTTCCACGTTTTTATGAGGCATTAGTCTCCGGGAAAGGCGAATTCATCAACGGGGTACGTCTGGTTTACCCAATGGAAAAAGAAGCCATGCGTATCCTCAATTTTCTCGGCAACAAGTTTTTTAGCCTGGCTTTCTCCTGGCTGCTCGGACAACCTATCAAGGATACATTGTGCGGCACAAAAGTTCTCTGGAAAAAAGATTATGACCAGATTGCTGCCAACCGTTCCTATTTTGGCGATTTCGATCCCTTTGGTGATTATGATCTCCTCTTCGGTGCAGCCAAGCTCAACCTCAAAATTATTGACCTGCCGATCCGCTACCGCGAACGAACGTATGGTTCGACCAATATCTCGCGCTGGAAACACGGCTTGTTGTTATTGCGCATGGTTGTGTTCGCGGCGCGGCGGATAAAATTTGTGTGATCGTTGATCTGAGTAAATATAGCGATCGGTCAATTCATCAAGTAAGCAGGAAATCAATGGGTATATTTCTTCACCAAGACTCTATACAAAAGAATTATGAATATTGGCAGAGGAAGCCGATACTCCGGACCCTATATGGAGATTTCTATCGTCTGATTGCGAAGAATTTGAGCAATTTACCAGAGAGCAAGATTGTTGAGCTTGGCTCGGGGCTTGGCAACATTCGTGAAGTCATACCCAATTGTGTACGTACAGACTTATTTCCCAACCCATGGATCGATCAGGTCGAAAACGCCTATCGGTTATCGTTTACAGATGAATCGGTTTCAGATCTCATCCTAACAGACGTCTTTCATCATCTGAAATATCCAGGCACAGCCTTAACGGAATTTTTTCGCGTACTTCGCAAAGGTGGACGAGTGATTATGCTTGAACCCTGTATCAGCGCGCTGGGGCTCCTTGTGTATGGAGGATTACACGATGAACCAATTGCCATTAGGAAGGAAATCACATGGGAGGCTCCGGAAGGTTGGTCACCCGATGAAATTGATTACTATGCAGGGCAAGGAAACGCAAGCCGCGTCTTTGTCGGAAAACGCTTCCGCCAAAAACTATGGAACTGGAAAGAAATCGAAACGATTAGACTTTCTGCTATTGCCTATGCAGCTTCAGGAGGATTTTCCAAGCTACAACTGTACCCAACCTCAGCCTTGCCTTTGATACGGAAACTGGAAAAAGTATTGGATCTCTTTCCCACCTTATTTGCCACTCGCCTTTTGGTTATTCTGCAAAAATAATCACGGACATTGCCGCGCGCCTTCCTGCGGCACATACAGAGCAATTTCATCCGCGGGGAAAATGGACTCCTCTCTGTAATTGCAGAGAATAGATTTCATAATGCGCGTGACCCAGACATTATTCTCTTCGGCAAAACTGCGATTTTTTGACAAGACGTTGTAGTTCAGTGGGTCAACAACGATCAACGCAAAGCGCTGGTCTTCCATATCCTCGCGAAACGTTTGAAGATACGGGATGTTGTTTGACATCGCGATTTCCATCAGGTCTTCCCGCTCATACTCGGGAACCAGAGCCACGTTGTTTAACATATGCATCGAGAGTAGATGTCTCTGCGTGATAAAAAGGATCTGCCCGCCTTGCGCATTGGTCTGATCTACATACTCCTGCAAGCTTGTCATCACATTCTGTGTCCGAGCCGGGTCATAATTTACTGAACCGATATTGAACTGTAGATAGGACCAGGCTGGCATGATCAGTAAAGAGACGATGAGCAGCCAATGCAATGGCACAGGTTGTGCAATGTTTCCACTCTTAGGTCGATAACGCGCAAATACCAAATAAGCCAAAACGATCAAGAGCAGGCTAAAGTAAGCATCCATGTTATGGAGGTTTGCTCCGCCACCGATCTTCAAACTGACTACCAATCCACCCAGGAAAAGGACAAACAAGGCAGTGAATATAAGCACTAGCCTCAAAGGATGCCAATCATTCTTTCTAGAGCGAATCACAATGAACATTGCGATCCATATCGGCAGGGACGCCAGCAAAGCCCCGGGTAATATTCCGAGAAAATAAGACGCATTTGGCCAAAGCCGATACCACAACAAATCAGAGGCAAGGCTGGTGAAAAAGATGCTACTGTCAGGTACACCGGAAAGGGCAACATAAATCCGTTGAGCAATAACTGCGATCAATATGCCCGCGACAAACCACAAAGCCGGCTTGAGAAGATATCTCCAAAGATTTTTTCCCCGATAAGGCACTTCTAGCAGATACAAAACAGCCGCAATCATGCCAGGCATGGGATACCAGTTCAAGCGGCTCCATCCACACCAGATGGATGCCAGAATAATGGCAGACCAGGTCCGCCGATCATTTTGAGATGAAAATCCCAAGAGCAAAATAATGACAGGAATTGTCAGATGAAAATAGACAGGTCCCATGAACAAAAACAGGAACATCCACAGACCTACCAACCAGCGTGTCGCGCGCCCGGGAATGGAAAGCCGTGTCATCAACACAGGGACAACGGCTCCCACTAAAATATATCGGATCGCCACCTGCCAGGCTCTGTGAACCCAAAGCGGCGCGTCGAATAAATAAGGTGGTGCAAGCAACAAGTGCAAGGTGGGATGCAGAATCGGCCACGGATATCCCTGCCCGTAAACTTTTTGAGAGACGAAGAGGGACGGATAATAATAGCGACTCGTTTCCGACCATCCCATTGCAAAGGGATAATCAGTCACGCGCGGCCAATAGACTAACAACAGATGCAACGTGGATTGACAGAGAACCATCGTAATCAATGCAATGAACCAGGGTGTATCTCTGCGAAACAATTTGATACCCCACATCCCAATCAAACTGAAGAACCAAAAAATCAGGAAACGCATCCAGCCCATCCCACCCAAGAATCTTTGAATGAAAGGGAACATGAATGCGATTGAGTAGCCAGTTAACGCCAGGGTCAAAATCAATAGACCGATCCAATGCAGCTGGCTTGAAGCGCGTTCCGGGACTTCTACAAAAGAGAGGATTTGCTCTTGATAACGGGACCAGGTTTCAGCGAAGAAAAGGAGCGCGAGCAATCCTATCAGACTCAATAGTGCGACCAATCCCATCCATGATCTGCTGGCAGAAAAATCCACACCTAACTTATTTGCGCTTCCAAGGATTTGATAAACGGAAAGAAAGGATAGCGCGGCGGTGAGAGCAACGACAAACCGCCAGAAGGTAAGGCGGGAGGGTTGGATGATATTCATTCGCTCATCGATGGTTTTGAAGCAATGACAAGGATCACTCCGACAGCATCATCCTCCATATTTCCACTGACAAATTCCGGACGGATGTGAGGCAACAGTTTGCGGAAGGCTTCTTCTTCGCGAGATAATACTTCAATTTCCACCAGCCTAAAACAGGCTGTAAACGCGTCGCGATAATTCCATAAGCGATAGCGGTTGTGGTTGCTGGAAGGATTTAACCATCTGCGCCAGATAGTTTCTGAAAAACGCAGCATCTCAAACGGGTATTTAAAAAAATGATCACGCAAATCCACATAATGGATATGCATGCCATCAGGTTTTGTTAGCTTTGCCAATGCGCGTGTCACACCTTCTACATCGTCCAGGTGCTCATAAACGGAACTGCTAATAACGAAATCGACAGGTTCAATTTGATTCGTCACTTGGACATCGCGAATATCCGCTTCCAAAAGAGTAATCCATTCCGGGCGCGGACGCAGTCCTTTGGTCTCCATAAGGAAGTATTTTTCCTCTGTGGCAAACATTTCACGATTATGAGCTTCATCGGGAGGTGCATACTTGTCACAGAGGATCACGTGAGCGGCACCTTCCTTCAACAAGCCAAAGCCAATGTCAAATCGTCCGCCATAGCCAAAGACCAGAACGCGCTTCCCCCGAAAGGAGAGCCCGCGCTCAGAAAGCACATCGACATAGCGCTTTACGGCTGCGAGTGGATTGTCGGTCTCCAGGCCGGGGTGAATAATAATGTTCCGCAAAAGCAATGTCCGCACCAGTTTTTCAGGCAATAAACGACGGATCAGGCGCGGGATCAGATAAGGCAGATTCAAAATTTTTCTCCGAGATTATTGCTTTAAGTATTGTTCACATCCAACCGGGTTTTGTTTGGGAACCAGCAGTTCCACGTTCACAGCCGTCGCTAGATAGACCGGCTCATAAAAACATAAAGTTGGGTTGGAGACCCATAATACCCAGGCATCGTTCTCTTCTGAGAACGGACCACCAAGGTCTTCCCTACGGCGGGTTTTCAAAGGCTCGGTCACGATCAGAGCAAAACGTTTTTTGGCAAGATCTTGATAATAGGACTGAAAATAACTGGCGTTACTTGCCATGGCCTGATCCATCATATACTTCTTTTCATATTCGGGGACAAAGGGAATGGAGGGAATATAACCAAAAACAAGAAGTTGCCGGTCATCCATAAAAAGCACTTCACCCGATTTGGCATATTTTGCAACTTCATTTTGGGTAATGGAAAGCACGTCAGCCACCTGCTCTTCCTTTGGAAGTTCCAGGAAAGGATGATAGGAAGAACTTGGATGTAATGGCGTAAATGGATAGACCACCCAAAAAACCAAATAAAAGATCAACCCAACTGCCCAGACCGGCCACCGCCCTTGTACGGAACTGATATCAAATGCCATCAACCCCAGCACGACCGCAACCAGCGCAGTAATCAAAAACATGTCGAGGTTATGCAGGTCGCCACCCCCACCGATCTTTGTGCTGATCACCAAACCAATACCAAAGAAACCGATCAGCACACCCCACAGGGCAACTTTCTGAACCCAGTCCAAGCGCCAACGACGTGACATCATCCACCATGCCAGAATGATCAATAGAGGCAATGTGTACCTCAATGCCAAAAAGAGCACACCTGGTCCAAGGGTATTGTTGGGGAGAAGACGATACCATAACAAGGGCTGACCGGAAGCAGTCGATTCACCCTGGGCAACAGAAAGGTACTCGTCCTGGCTCGGGATTAACCCTGCCGCCAGGCTAATGCTGGCAAGAAGGACCAATGGCAGAACCCGACGCCAGAATGGACCTGTCCGTTTCGGGTAATATAACATTAACTCTACAAGCACACCGATGGCTGTCGGAGCAAATGCCCACGTCCAGCGACTTAACCCTGCGTAGAAACTGGCGATGGCGAGTGAAATGCCGCGCTTTGCAAGAGAACTTTCGAAGGCAAATAAAACGGCGATAACGGAAGCAATGACAAAGGGAGGATGAAGCGGCGCAAGCATGGTCAGAAATAAAGTAATCCATATCAAGACCCCATAGCGCAACACTGGTGGAGTCAGCTTCCGCGTGAGCAATATGGCAAATATCAGCACAGGCACGGTTTGCAGGAGCAAATTCCACAGACGATGCGCCCAGATCGGCAAACCTTGCCACAAGAACGGAATACCCCATAACCCATATCGGCCGGGAGAAACATATGGACTTACAATCTGCCCCTTATAGTTGTAAAGCGATTGTCCAAATACCAATGAATAATCATAGAAGCGATTTCCTTCGGACCAGGAAAGCGAGAATGGATAATTAATGATGAAGAGGGAAGAGAGCGCCAGGAAAGATGTAAACGACAAGACACCCAAACTCAGCCCCAGCGCCTCAGGCGAGACAAGACGGTCTGATCCCGTTAAACCAAGATAGGCCACCAGCCAAACCGCAACTATTAAAATGCTGAAGCGAATATCGTCATAAATGATATATGTTTCGGGGCTAACAAGATAACGGTGAACGATAGGCGTCAGACATAATAAAACAACAACCCCGAAACGGACAGAACCTAGTCTTTCACGCCATGCAACCAACCCAAAACGTATTTTTTCGCTATAGTTTGAATATAAAACAAAAATGAGACCCAGAATGATCGCAAACCCTGTAAGTGTGGCTGCCCTATAAATAGTTGCGTTTGTAAAGAGAGCCCGCATCTCCTGGATCATGCGCGGATAAAGAAAAAGACCAAGTGCGGAGGCAACCTCACTCCAGCCAAACTTTTGTTCGCACTGAGGCGCGATGACAAATAGAATGATCTGGGCAAAACTCATTGCGAAGAGCAATTGAATCCATGGTTGCGAGAGGCTAGGCTGCCAGACCGAGAAAAGATAAATGTAAGTAAAGACAAACAGCAATCCAACAACAAGCGTCCATCGGATGGCAAGTGACAGGTTTAGCTTGCGCGTTAGATTGTTAAGTGTCTCGACGCGCCATGAACCGTTTATTATGAAAAAAAGACCGAATAGCAAAAGTACAATGTAAAGACTAATCGCAACTGTCCCCTTCAGAGAAAGCAGTTGCGCCCAATTCTGTTCAATTGTCCAGAGCGTGGAAATTTCAGACCATACCCCAATCATCATCCCGACCAAGGCAAGGGATAATAGGATCGCGTAGTTTTTACTGTTCATTTTGGGCTTGTTCTTTTGGCTTGAGGAAAGCCGAATATAGGGGCAAGTATATCAATGGAATCAGGTTGAACAGATAAAAGATGAGCCGAATGCCAATCAGAGCCGGTGCCAGTAACCCCTGAGGAATTTCGAAGAAACTCCAAAAGTACAATGCGCTTGTTTCTGTGATCCCAAGTCCGCCAAAAACACCTACGGGAAAATAGGAAACCAACTGGATTAAGGCACTTACGAACATGACGGCAGGGACTTGAGGTTGTACGTGAAAAATTGCCAGATTTGCATAGATGAAACAGATCGTAACAGCCAGGTACATAAATGAATACAGGAGCAACATGCCAAATGTGGTCAAAACTTTATTCTGCTCCATGTGTGCCAGACCCTGAAGATAATTCATCCCGTCTTCAATAAGCTTAACCTTTGATAATCTTGACCATTTCAGGATTCCGCCTATGAGCGAAACGAATCTCTGACGAAATAAAAGAGTCAGGAAAAAGACCAAGATGACACATCCGATTCCTGCAATCAGGATAATCACTGGGGTTTGCAGGATGCCAATCCCTGCCCAAACAAGACTACTTGAGATAATAAGCACCAACCAAATCGCGATCAGATCTCCCATCTTTGTTAGGATGAAGGTTGTTACAGACCGGCTGATTTTCACTTCATGCTCAAGACGCGTCAACGTGATATAAGCTGCAACTCCAGCGCCCGCTAAAAAGAAATTAGAAACTGCATTTTGCCAGATGGTTACATTCAACACCTGTGGATATGTTAATTTCCCGCGCATGAGGACAGAATACTGAAGTGCTTTGAGCAGTGTCAGCAGTAAATAAAGTACCCCAGAGATGAGCAGCCAAAAGACAGAGGCGCTTTGAAGCGCTGAAATCAATTTGGATGGTTCTGACCTGGAAAGCACATAAATGACCAGTCCCAGAGCCAAAACGATTTTTATAAAATTCCAAATGGAAGATACACCGCTTTTACGGCTGGTCGTCGAAGGCATATCGTTTACCGAGCGGAAGATTCATTTACAATTTTTCTGGAGTTTACTTAGTGGCAACCACGCTGCCTAGAATATCATCCTTCATTTTTCTGTGCCGAAGCCAAAAGAACAGTTCTCTCCACATCAATCTCATCCAGGGCAGAAATGGAAAACCCAATACGAATGATTCCACAAAATATCTGCTTGCATCCCTAAATCTTTTTTGGGAGAAGGCGCTCATCCCCACCATAAATTGAATCTCCGATCTTCGCATGCGAGCCGGAAATAACAAGCTGGGCCATTTTGTTTCAACAAGTGCCAGAGTAATTAATTGATCTTCATATTTCCAACCGGAAACATTTGTAAGATTGCCGGCATGACGACGATACCTGGCAAGAACCTCATCTAAATAACAAATTTTTCCTTTTCCTCTCGAAAGGACCTCCAGCCATAACAGCCAGTCAGAACCAATCCTTATTCGGTCGTCATACCCATATCCCGGGAGATGAATCCTGCGGACCATGACCGAAACAGAGGAAAGGTAATTCCCATAACGCACGAGTTCGCGAGCCTTACCCTCACGTCGTCCAAAACGTTGGGACCAGAGGTAAAGAGTTCTACCTGTTTCGGAATCAAACACATCTACATCATGAGAACTGATCGTACAATCAGGATTCTTCAACATAAACTCGACTTGTTTCTTGATTTTTCCGGGCAAAAACAAATCGTCACCGTCCTGGAAAGCAATAAAATCACCGCTGCATTCCAGCAAACCGCGCGTATGATTTTTGGTTACGCCCAAATTAGTTTGATGAAGAAAAATCTTCAAACGTTCCGGGTATTTTTCTTGAATTTCCCTTAGGATTTGCGGAGTGCTGTCCAAGGAAGCGTCATCAGAGACCACGACTTCCAAATTGTCGTAATCCTGAGTCAGAGCAGAGAGCAAGGTTTGCTCAATTACATTCTCCTGATTATAAGAAGGGATTAAAACGGATACTTTTGGATCTTCCATTTACAGTATGCCTTAACAATTGCCTTAAGTTCCAGTTATACATTATGAAAAACGCTTTTGCCCAACAATGACACAACTCCGTAGCAAAACATTTTTCCATTTGTTGCTCAAATCGGTGGAGCCTCTCAAAATCAAACTGATAAGCTGGGGGATACGCGTGATAAAGATTAAATTCGTCAATACAGATATAAGCCACGTGAGAACTGAATTCTGGATCCCAAGAGTTTCATATCCAATGTAGCAAATCTCAAATTTACAGTCTAGAAGCAACTGACGTAACCGCTGTGTGGTCGTGACAAATGAATGAGTGTAATCGCAATCCCAAAAATTGGATCCATGCATGAGGAAATCTGGCGCAACAATAAAAATCAATCCATCGACGGACAGAGATCGGTAGACTGAATCCACTAAATTCCTGGCGGAGGTGGGCGAATCCATATGCTCGATAAAATGCTCCATTAAGACTAGATCATATCCCTCACTCGCTTCTTTTGGCATGGGGGGCACAAAGGATTGGATCACTTCGATACCATCGTTCCGTAATAATCTCAGGACGGAAGGGCTTCCATCAATGGCGAGGTATTCCCAACCTAACGATAAAACCTCTCTCGCAAAATGACCCCGTCCGGGACCGAATTCCAATGTTTTAAGGACTGTTTTCCTGCTCAACTTCTGGGCAAGATGGATACGATTTTGCACCTCACGCGCAATAATTCTCTCACCCATTGGAGATATGGAATCACTTCTTGAAAAGTAATTATCATAGAAGGGCATGTTTGTCTTTGTAATTGGGCTAACTTCTACTAACAAAGAACAGATTTAGATTGAGGCTGTGTCCATCCCATTTGAGATGTAATCATTGTCATATCTGATCTGCCAATCCCAATACGTATTCCCCATACGAATTCCCGGCAAGCTCTTTGCCCAACTCGCACAGTTGCTGTTTTGTAATATAACCCATTTGATAGGCGATCTCTTCAGGGCAGGAGATCATTAGTCCCTGCCGTTCCTGAATGGTTTGAATAAACGAGGCAGCATGAAGCAGTGACTCATGTGTTCCCGCGTCCAGCCAGGCAACACCACGACCGAATATCTTCGCCGTCAATTGACCTCTTTGCAAGTAAACCTTGTTCAAGTCAGTGATCTCAATTTCGCCGCGCGCAGAGGGTGTAAGAGACTCAGCAATTCTGACAACCTGAGTATCATAAAAATAAATCCCTGGCACGGCATAACTAGACTTCGGAGAGGTAGGTTTTTCTTCCAAACTTAACACTTTTCCATCGGAACCAAACTCAACTATCCCATAACGCTGTGGATCATTGACTTTATAACCAAAAATGACAGCACCCTCCTTTAATAAAGCACAATCCTGCAATAACGAGATCATCCCCTCACCATAAAAGATATTATCACCAAGCGTCAGGCAAACTGAACTATCCCCAATAAACTCACGACCTACCAAAAATGCGTCTGCCAGGCCGCGTGGTTCAGCCTGTTCAGCATATTCAAAATTCAAGCCCCATTGAGAGCCATCCTTCAAAAGCTGTCTGAAGCTAGGTAAAGCATCTGGGGTACTGATAATCAGTATGTCACGTATCCCAGCCAGCATCAACATGGATAGTGGATAGTACACCATGGGCTTGTCATAGACCGGCAACATTTGTTTACTGGTAGCAATGGTCAGCGGATAAAGACGTGTGCCTTTTCCACCTGCCAGAATAATCCCTTTCATTTTGACTCCTTCTTTACTCGCCACGCGTAATTCTTTTCGATCCAATCTCCATAAGAACCACCACTCGCCTGGTCAACCCATTTGGGATTCGATAGATACCATTCGATGGTGTGACGTAAACCCGTTTCGAACTCCACCTCAGGCTGCCAACCCAACTCACGCGCGATCTTAGCTGAGTCGATTGCATAACGATGGTCATGTCCGGGACGATCCTGGACAAATTTGATTAATTCAGAATAACTTTCCAATCCTTGTTCGCGCAATTGATGAACTTCAGATGGCGGCGCAATCTCATCGAGGGTGCTGCAAATTTGATTCACAAGGTTGATATTCTTCTGTTCGTTGCTTGCACCAACTGCATACACCTCACCCGGCTTTCCCTTTTCAAAAGCCAGTTTCACCGCCTTGCAATGATCCTCTACATAAATCCAATCGCGCACATTCGACCCATTGCCATACACCGGCAAAGGCTTGCCAGAAAGCGCGTTCAAGATCATCAGGGGAATCACCTTTTCAGGAAACTGATAGGGGCCGT
>DASWEH010000283.1:0-6946 GCA_036394895.1 Anaerolineales bacterium | reverse complement strand
AGCACAGCAAAAAACAATACCAAGACGAGACGTGCAAAAGAGGACCGCAAAGAGTATTTCATTTTGACCCTTTTTCCTGTCTTCGCAAATAGAACGGATACCCAACAAACAAGATCGTGGCGAATGTAAACCACTGTAATGCATATCCCAAATGAGGACCCTCCGTGATTTCCACTTCGGGCTGGAATGGAATCGGCGGTTCAGTATCAGATGCGTCTGTTGCAGGCTGGATATAGACCGGCAGAACGGGATACGGTATTTGATTGGCAATCTGTACTACATCCGCGTTATTCCAAATCTCCAGCTTTGCACCATTTTCAGCCAGCGTGTCGGCTACGCCACCAAAAGCTGGTTTGGTTTGCCCAAGCCGGATTTGACCTGACACATTTGCTGTATCCGACTCATCATATTTACGCCAATCGGGAGGCGCGGAGTTGCCATCCGCAGGGATCCAGCCGCGATCAACGAGAACAGCTTTCCCATCGAACTTGAGCGGGGTCAATAAATGGTAACCGTATTGATTATCATAATATTCATTCCTCAGAGCGACCTGGTTCGCAAAATCATACTCTCCTTTTACGTTTACAGACCGCCATTCCATGGCAGTGATGTCTTGAGGTATTTCCTGATTTAAGTCCAAGGCCGATTCGGCTCGCGCAGACTCGAATTGGGCGTTGAAGGCGCGGCGTTGCTCAAGACGGGCTAATTGCCAGATGCCCAGGCGGATGCAGAGCGCGGTTCCCGCGAAAACAAGCAAAGTGGCAATCAGCCACTTCCGCTGAAACATTTTAAGCAACAACATTTTCTTTTTTCTTTGAGGGCAAAATAAAGCTATACAGCGCGATCAAGATCGACAAAGGAAGGGCAACATAAATAATCCCATAGATTCTCGTACCGGTTGTCAGTGGCTCGCGTACATCGAGTCCGAAATAGTTTCCAGGCTGAAATGAACATTCGTATGCAAAACTTTCTTCCTGATCGAGCAAGAGCTGCGCCGATGAATTTGCGGGAATCCACAAGGGGCCAAGTTTGTGGTCAACCGAATCATCGTTCTTGACAAGAAGCCTATCACCCACAACAAACATCATATTCTGAGGGATAGAGGGTGGCTGTTCCCCGCGCGCAACCTGGTCGGCTGTGCCAGCCGGGATGGTTAGCACAATTTCGCGCGGCATGCGTGCAGTATCTCGCAGGAACAGAAAGGGTACTTCACTGATCAGCACGCCGCCCAATAAACCCAGCCCAATTGCAAGCAGAATTCGTTTGATGACAAAGTTTTTTGGGTACATATTATGCTTTCTATAGCTTATGTCACCGTTCCGATAACAATAGCTTCAAGTCGTGGACTATATCCTTGACAGGCGTATCGAATCCAAATGATACGCGCAGGTTTCCCTGTTGATCGATCAACGTCACCCGCGCCGTATGGTTGACAAGATAACCTGCCGCCGAGGTGCCTTGTACCGTCTCGCGGAACACCCCATAATCATTCCAGACCTTTGCGAGTTCAGTCTCCGACCCGCTTAATCCAATGAACTTCGGATTGAAATGATCCACGTATTCCTGCGCGCGCTGAGGTGTGTCTCGCTCGGGATCAACAGTTACAAAAAGAACCTGGACCTGATCCGACTTGGCCCCAAGTTCCTCCAAAGCCTGTTTAAATTCCGCCAGGGTCGTAGGGCAGACATCCGGACAGGAGGTATAACCGAAGAAAAGCATAACGACTTTCCCTCGCATCTCACTCAGCCGAAAGCTGCTCCCATCTGCACGAGTTAACGCGATCTCTGGTGCGACCGGGTATGGTTCAGTATAGCTGGTCCCCCGAAAGCTGGCAGGCTTTGAAAAAATGAAAACTCCGGCCGCCACAACGCCGATCAAAAGGAAAGTTATCATCCCCACCAAAAGTGTTTTTCTATCCATTCTGTTCCTTACACCCAAACAATTTTATTTAATCATACACCCGAAAATCGGGGCGACCCACGACAGGCCGCCCCGATTTGAATTCCTCTCATTGAAAGTTAAGAATTCCTTCGGAAGGCTATTTGATGACTGTTCCAATCAGGTACAAAGCAGGATAAAAGAAAATCCAAACGACATCTACGAAATGCCAGTAGACCGCGGCAGCCTCCACAGGGTACTGTTTCTCGTCATAAAAACCTTTACGGCCGTTGTTCCAAATGATAGCAAGAAGGATCAAGCCGCTCAATACATGGAAGGCATGCATACCAGTCATCATGAAGAATGCCGCGCCAGCCACCCCAGAGGTAGGCTTCAATGGTTCCACTCCAGCAGGTTCACCAAATAAATGAAGGATAGTTTCAGCTATCGCGGGAATGGTGTGCCATTCAATAATAATCACACCCAGCAAAAAGCCCAAACCAAGTAGAAACGTTATAGCCGTGTTACGCAGAAAGCCCTGGCGGTCACCGTTATGCATCAACGTCTCACCGCGATTCATAAAGAACGAGGAGATCAGGAGCACAGCCGTCACGCCCAGACCCAGAAACTGGTTTAATTCCGGACGATTGAGCCCAAGCAGGTTGACGCGCATGGCCATCAGACCGGCAAAGACAAAGGAATCTGAAACAAGAAACAGCCACAGCCCGAGGCGATTCGTTCCGGCTTTATAGTTGTACGCTTCGTAATCCAGCTCAGATTCGAGATTGAGCTTATAAATATGCATATAGTAGTATACAACGAGCGCTGCTTTCACGAGCGCAACAACGACCAGCAAAGGGACCGACTGGAAGGAAATCGCTATGAAGAATTCAAGTCCCGTCAATACTGCCAGGTAAACAAAGATGAGCACTCCCTGGACCAGCATGGTTTTATTCTCTTGTGTATGCACCATTTTTGTGTCTGCCCTCAATTAATGATATTTTCCAGCTTCCCGCACCGGTGGAACTTCAACATGCTTGGAGCCGTCGGGAGAAAATTCAATATATCTGGAATCAGCTAAACCGTAATCATAGGGTTCGCCAACCACCACAAACGGAACCTCATAATTATGTACCGGCATGGGCGAGGGGACCTGCCACTCAGGCGAGCGTGAATTCCAAATATTTCCTTCCGCCTTTTCACCGTGTTTGATGCTGTAGAACAGATTGATAAAGAAGATCAGCACGGAGAAGAAAATGAGGAATCCGGCAATAGTCATCAAAAGATGTGTGAAATCAAACCCGAGCGCAGGGTCGTAATCCGCGATACGGCGGCGCATACCCAGCAAACCGACGCGCATCATTCCGAACGTCAACACGAGGAATGACGGTGTCATGATCCAAAAGTGCATCTTTCCCCAGAAGTCGTTCATACGCCTGTCGGTCGCTTTAGGGAACCAGTAATAGATCGCCGCAAAGAACGGGAAGACAAATCCTCCGAAAATCGTATCGTGGAAGTGCCCAACCACCCAGTATGTGTCGTGCAGATGAAGGTCAAGAGCAATCGCAGCATTCGGCGGTCCAGTTATGCCACCCAACAGGAAGACGATAATCGCACCAAGCACGAAAAGCATCGGGGTGGGAGTCTCTATTTTGCCTCCCCAGATCGTGGCAACCCATGAGAAAAACTTGACACCGGTCGGCACAGCCACCAGCAAAGTGCTATACATGAACGGAACCCGCAGGTATTCGTTCATACCGGAGGTGAACATGTGATGCGCCCAAACCGTGAATCCAACCAGAGCGATTCCTAGCGAAGACATCGCAATCCAGCGATATCCAAACAACGGCTTACGGACGAACACCGGCAGGAGCTCAGAGATCACACCGAGACCCGGAAGCACAAAGACGTACACCGCTGGATGTGAATAGAACCAGAACAAATGTTGGAACAATACGGGGTTGCCACCTTTCGCGGCATCAAAGAAACCCATCCCGAACAGGCGCTGGAACATGACCAACTGGAACGAAAGACCAATCAACTGTGTAGCTGTGAGGGCAATAATGGATGTCGCGATGGACGCCCACACAAAGATCGGCAGACGCATCGCACTCATGCCTTTGGCGCGCATACGAATGACGGTTGCGATAACGTTTGCCGAACCAAGAATGGACGACCAACCCGCAGTAAAAACGCCCAGGAAGAACATCTGCATGCCAACCGGCGCGCGTGCTGAAAGAGGCGGATAACCTGTCCAACCAGTATCAAACCCACCCAGCACAAGCGCCATCAAAAGCAAAACAGAAGCAGGGACCGCTATCCAGTACGCAAAAGCATTCAAGCGTGGAAAAGCCATATCGTGGGCGCCCACAAGCAAAGGCACAACATAGTTCATGATGCCAGAAACACCCAGTAGAATGGAGATGATCATGATGATGCCGTGCAATGACATGAGCGTGTTATAGAATTGCGGTCCCGTTTGATCGAACAATTTGAAGGTCGTCGTCAGGAACTGTAATTGGGAATGTGCAAGTTCTGTTCGGAAGATCATGGCAAAGCTTCCGCCGATTGCCATCAGGACCAGTGCAGTGACTGTATATTGGATACCAATGACTTTATGGTCGAGAGAAACGTCGAAATACTTTTCCCAACCAGGCTCATCTTCATGATGCTCGGGTGTGTCGATACCTCGTGCCCACTTCACCCAGTCCCTCATAACTCCCACCCCGAAAACGAAGGAAACATCGCCTACCAGCGCACCAAATACCCAGGCCGGTTCACTAAAGAAAAAAGGACCAAATATGGTCTTGCTTCCAAGTAACGCGCGGATACCGGTAATAAAGAGCGCGCCCAACAACGTTCCCACCACCTGAAAGACCAAACCGCGCGTAATCCCGCGGTAACCATATATACCGAAGAAAAACGATGTGACCGCCAGGAGAAGCGCAAAAGCAGCAGCGACTGACCCGTTAAAGTTTAGGGAACCAGACATAATAAGATCCAATCCCAAACCGATTCCATATCCGATCACACCACCAACGACCAGAAGTAACAGTCCGCTTCTAACAGGATTTGTTTTGCTCATATCATTCCTCCGCAAGTTATCTTATCGTCTTGATATATGCGACGATATCTGCGATATCTTCATCTGAAAAACCATACGTTGGCATAAGCTGTGTTTCAAAGCCAGCCACGATCTTTGCCTGCGGGGCTTTGATGGACTCTGTAAGATAAGCTTCATCAGCGGTCAGAACACTACCATCTGTTAATTTCACCTGTGAGCCAAATAGGCCGAACCAGGTAGGACCAATCCCCGCCGCGCCATTGATCGAATGACAGGCACTACAGCCGTTCGCCGCGACCAATGCCTGACCATGTCCTTCAGGAGTCGCAGCAGCCTGTTCAGCGAGTTTGACCTGCTCTACCATCCAGGTATCGAAGCCAGCCTGTGAGGAAACAACTACAGGTTTTTCCATATACGCATGAGAAGTTCCGCACATCTCGGCACAGCGGACCTTGTAATTTCCCTCCCGGATCGGGGTGACACGCAATTCAGTGATGCGACCCGGCACCAGATCCTGCTTGACGCGAAATTCAGGAACCCAAAATGAATGAATCACATCTGAAGAAGTCATCCTTAACAGCACCTGTTTTCCTTTAGGCAGGTGCAATTCATCAGAGATAACAGATACTCCATTGACAGCCGGATATTCAAACGACCAGGACCATTGGATTCCCCTCACTTTCACAATCATTGCGTCAGGATCAACCCTACGCGTTTCAGCCAGATTAACCGCACCCAAATATGCAAAAGCCATCACAAGGAATAATGGGACCACCGTCCACGTAATTTCCAGTCTGGTATTGCCCTCCATGTGTTCGGCATCCGTTGTATCACCCTTTTTGCGGCGGAACACAATAAGACTGTACAAGATTGGAACCGCAATGAGAGCAAAAAGGAAGGACATGGAAATCAATTCTAGATTCCACATCCAATCGATATCGATGGCCTGCGCACTTGCCTCAACAGGCATTAGTCCAGCAGAGTCCAGGCCAATATAGATGAGAACGGCAGCAATGATGACCAAAATTCCCACAATGACAAAGTGTCGCATACGATCTCTCTCCTCAAGAAAATCGAACGGGGTCCACCCCAGTCCAAAACCGTCTAAATTTACCAAACTTTCTTACATTTGTCACGAATTAATAGGGATGAAAATCCGATTCACACGCAGCCGACGATTGTCGCTGATTAACTCACCACGCCCAATGCTGAAAGCAGTTCTGCACTATGCTCCGCCGGGCGAACTTTTTCAAAAACCTTTGCGATATTCCCATCTTCGTCAATTAGGAAGGTGGTTCGTAGCACGCCCTCATATTCTCTACCCATAAACTTTTTCGGCCCCCATACTTCATATAAGTCACAAACTTTATGGCCTATATCTGCCAACAACGGGAAAGGCAGTTGAAATTTCTTCTTGAATTTCACATGAGAGGCAACTGTATCCGGGCTCACACCCAAAACGACAACACCAGCCTTTTCATAGGCAGAATAGTCATCACGAAAATGGCAGGCTTCTTTTGTACAGCCCGGCGTATCATCTTCCGGGTAAAAATATAAGATCACTTTTTTTCCGCGAAAGTCAGAGAGCTTTCGAGGAGTGTTTGTATCATCCAGTAATTCAAAATCAGGCGCTAGAATACCAGCAGAAAGTGGCATGAGTTGGTCTCCTTATCCAAGGATGTATTATAACGTCAAATAAAACGCAGTCTCTTTTGATAAGCGCATCTTAAGGAAAATAAAGTCTCTTTATTACCTTAATGTGCGAATAAAGGAGATGGCTTGCCAGATCTGCTCATCGGTCAAAATCCCTTTCCATGCCACCATGGAGGTACCTGGTTTGCCTTCGCGAATACGCCAGAACAGGAAATCATCACCGGCTGTTGTTTGCAACAACGCCAAATCTCTAGGTTTGGGATCGAGCGCTTGCCCCGCTGGTCCATCGCCATGACCCTGGGGTCCATGGCATGTTTCGCAGTTTGTATTGAACACAGCCGCGCCCTCCTT
>DASWEH010000282.1:0-3848 GCA_036394895.1 Anaerolineales bacterium | reverse complement strand
CTGGGCTTTTGCCAACTACGGCTGCATTAGCAGTAACCATGCAGCTGATCTCGTTTTTCGCTGTGCTTGCCTTCTTTCGAATTTTTGGGACGCGTTATCTGAAAGGCACTTATCTAATTTAAATTGCTTCGATCCACCAATCATATTCTATGTCTCGAGTCAACCTCTCTTCCGTTACCAAACACTATGGTCAGACGATAGCTGTCCACGAATTCAACCTCGATGTACCTGACGGTGAATTCATCACCTTGCTCGGACCCTCTGGGTGTGGCAAAACGACCACTTTGCGTATGATCGCCGGTTTGATCGAGCCAACCAGCGGTCACATCTATTTCGATGAACAGGAGGTGACTTATCTCCCACCACCGGCGCGCAATATTGGATTCGTCTTTCAAACTCCAGCCCTTTTCCCCCATCTCTCCGTTGCAGACAATATCGCTTTCGGGCTGTCAGTAAAGGGACAGAAAAAGGAAATGATTCAGGGACGGATTGAGGAGATGCTCACGCTGGTGAACCTGAGCAATTATGGCAAACGAATGCCGGCTCAACTTTCCGGTGGACAACAACAGCGCGTGGCTCTTGCCCGTGTCCTCGCTACTGACCCACGCGTCCTGCTGTTCGACGAACCACTCTCGGCTCTGGATAAGAACCTGCGTGACACACTCAAGTATTCGATCCTTGATCTTCAGCGCAAGACACACAAGACCGCCATTTACGTTACGCACGATCAATCTGAAGCGTTTGCCATTTCCGATCGCATTGTGGTGATGAATGCAGGTCGCATTGAACAAATTGGTACACAGACCGACATTTACCTCCACCCTCAGACTCCGTTTGTAGCAGAGTTTATCGGCGCAAACAATAGCCTCTTGGGAAAAGTAACGCAGATTGTAGGCACAGATAAGGCAGCCCGGGTCACCGTCGTTGCAGATGGAATGACTCTCTATTCCAATGGGTATGGGTCGTTTAAAGTAGGTGACGCCGTGTTGGCGTACATCCGTCCTGAGAACATCATTATCCTCAACGACTCGGAAAGCTCAGGTTATGAAAACGTTGTGGAGGGAGTCATTGACCGGGTGATCTTCGAAGGTGCGACCGCGCAATTGCGTGTGGATGTGGCCGGCCGCGAGTTTCGAGCGGATGTAAGTGGCAGCCAGCGACTCACCCTCATTCAGAGACAGGGGAAAGTACGTTTAGGATTTAACGAGGTAACACTCATTCCAGTATCAAAGGATGTCTTAGCATGAACAATAATTTTCTACGATTTGATCTGCAGGGTCAAGTAGCCTTAGTCACGGGCGCGGCGCGCGGTATTGGAAACGCGTGTGCTCTAGCATTAGCTCATGCAGGCGCAGATGTTGCATTGGGATTGCGCGATATCCAAACTGGTGAAGACTTAGCGAGCGAAATCGAGTCAATGGGACGGCGCGCACTACGCCTGCAAATGGATGTGACGCGCCTCGACGAAATTCAACAAGCTGTTGAAGCAACAGTCGCACATTTTGGTCGGCTCGATATTTTAGTGAATAATGCGGGCTTGGGTCCCAGCAACCTTGCGGAAAACGTGCGTGAAGATGATTTCGATCTGACTCTAGCTGTTAACTTGAAAGGCACATTTTTCACGAGTCAGGCTGCGGGTAGAGTGATGATTGAGCAAAAGTATGGGCGGATTATTAACTTGGGGTCGCAGGCAGGTTTAGTTGCCCTCCCCACTGAATCCGTATATTGCATGACCAAGGCAGCTATATCTCATTTGACAAAATGTCTTGCAGTGGAATGGGGACAATATAACATCACTGTCAATGCGGTCGCGCCAACGTTCATCAATACGCCGGGAACTGCTGAGGCATTGGAAGATGATGCTTTTCGCGCCGACGTTTTATCGCGAATAGCATTGGGGCGTATCGGTGAACCGATGGAAGTCGCAAGCGCAGTCGTATTTCTCGCTTCCCCAGCCGCCTCTCTTATTACAGGAGATACACTCCTGATTGATGGCGGTTGGACAGCACGCTAATGATGTTTTGATTGCGCATCAAAACGGAAAGGAGATAACAAAAGATAAGTCAAGTTTTTGCCCGCCCACATTCCATGTGAGGGGGGATGTCGGTTTTCAAATCTTAGAGTCTGTCATCAAATGAAGATGACAGAAAGGAAATTCCCATGCAAAAGCAAAATCGTCTGTTCATACTTTTGACGGCTACGCTGGTGCTTATATTTATCCTAAGCATCATGGGAGGTTCAGCCAGCGCAAGTAGTCCAAGCGCTCCAAAGACAAAAACACCGACTCCTACTCCAGTAGGACCCACTCCTACCCCCGGACCAGTGCTTACGGTCAGTTCAACGGAATTAACTCAAGGCTGGTCGCTTATCTCTGCAAACAACGTGACCGATACCGGCTCTACTATCTCACAACCCGGATATAACATCTCGAGTTGGTATCCCATCACCGTTCCGTCCACAGTCCTTGCAGGACTCGTGGCAAATAACGTCTATCAAAATATTTACTTCGGGACGAATCTCCAATCCGTCCCTGATCTGACGACACAAAATTGGTGGTATCGCGGCCAGTTCAATGCACCCGCGGTTGTTGCGGGACAACAATATTGGCTGCGCTTTAAAGGTGTAAGCTATCGCGCCCAGATTTGGCTCAACGGCACACAGATTGACCCTAACGCGGTTGGGACGATGGTCATACACGAATATAACGTGACTAGCCTCATCAATGCCGGGGCATCCAATGCGGTCGCGCTGCTCGTGACTCCGCCCCTCCACGACTGCAAGGATCTCTCCTTCTGCACCGTGGACTGGCAACCTGAGGCCCCAGATATGAATGCCGGCCTCTGGGGTAAGGTCTTTCTGGATTCGACGGGCCCGGTTGCACTGCGCGATCCCTACGTGAAGACCATCCTTCCGCTGCCCGCTACCAACTCTGCAGACCTGACGGTGTACGTGGACGCCATAAATGGGACGAACGCGCCGATCAGCGGGGCGATTACTGGCACGATTACCAAAGCAGGTTATCCGACGATCTCCTTCAGCCAGAACGTTACTCTGGCCGCCAACGAGCGGAGAGAAATCACCTTTGATCCGGCAACGTCCACTCAACTTCACGTCTCCAATCCGGCGCTTTGGTGGCCATACCAGTTTGGCAGCCCAGAGCTGTATCAGCTCAACCTTGTGTTCACAGCTAACGGGCAGACATGGGATACGAAGACCACCAACTTCGGGATTCGCCAGTTCACGGATTACCGAACCGTGGTCCATGGCACCTCGTTCGCTGGCTACAAGATCAACGGTCAGCCCATCTTCTTCCGTGGCGGCGGCTACATGTGGGATCTGCTCCAACGCTTTGATTCGAAGAGCCTCGCTGCGACCATCCAATACGTCAAGGAGATGGGTCTCAACGCGATTCGCCTCGAGGGCACGGTTGGGTACGAAGACCTCTATGCCGAGGCTGACCAGGCAGGCATCATGGTCATGTCTGGATTCGTCTGCTGCAGCGCCTGGGAGAACGACACATGGACTGCGGAGCAGGAGCAGGTGGCGCACGACTCCCTGAACAGCCAGATGCGGAACCTGCGCGCGCACGCCAGCCCCTTCCTCTGGGCCTTCGGGAGCGACTGTCCCGTCAGCGCGACACACCTGCAGCAATACAAGGATATCGCAAACAGCCTGCATTGGCAGAACCCAACCCTGGACAGTGTCGCCACTTGGTGCAACTCCAATGCTGGAATGAAGATGGACGGTCCGTACTCATGGGAGCCGCCTGTCCTATGGTGGGATACCAGTCAGGCCGGCAGCGCCTTCGGCACCAACGCCGAGGAGGGTACAGAGTCTCCACCACCGCT
>DASWEH010000281.1:0-7887 GCA_036394895.1 Anaerolineales bacterium | reverse complement strand
GAAATCCTGGACGGTAATGGCTTCGTGTCCACCACGCACTGCGAGAATGGCAGCTTCATTAACGATGTTCGCTAAATCTGCGCCCACAAGCCCGGGAGTGGACTTGGCGACATCCATTAGATTCACGTCCGGCGCAAGGCGACGATCCTTGACATGGACTTCAAGAATCGACAGGCGTCCTTTTATATCGGGGCGGGGAACGTTGACATGACGGTCAAAACGACCAGGGCGCGTGAGAGCGGGGTCGAGGACATCCACACGATTGGTCGCGCCCAACACCACAACTCCATCAGAAGCGGTAAACCCATCCATCTCAACAAGCAGCTGGTTGAGGGTTTGATCCTGCTCCATTTCACCTCCGCCTCCACCGGCGTTGCGCTTGCGTCCGGCGGCATCGATCTCATCGATGAAGATAATGCAGGGAGCCTTGGAGCGCGCCTTTTTGAACAATGACCGCACGCGGCTTGCACCGACACCGACAAACACTTCCACGAACTCAGAGCCAGAAGTAGTAAAGAAAGGCACACCTGCTTCTCCAGCAATTGCCTTGGCCAGCAACGTTTTGCCCGTACCCGGATCACCGACTAGCAATACACCGCGGGGCATGCGTGCGCCCATACGCTGATACATCTCACCATTTTTTAAGAAGGTGACGATATCAATAAGTTCTTCGCGGCTTTCATCCATCCCTGCCACATCCTTAAAGGTTGTGCTGGGAATGTCGCCTTCGCTGTATTTCTTACGGATGCCAGCCATGGCACCACCATTAAGTCGAAGCATGGCGAAGCCTAGCAAGCCCATCATGGCAACGCTGATCAGGATGTTAATGACTTTATCACTGCTCATCGTTTTTTGCTCGACAAGCTCGTATCGCAATTTTGACATCTGCGTTTCGCTTACCCCCAGATATTTCATTTGTACTAGAAAAGGAGCGGTTTTATCGCGCCGCGTGGTACTTTGTGACTTATCTTGGTAGTAAATGGTTAACAGTCCGCTATCCTGCGAGTCCTCAATTTTTACTACCTTTCCCGCTGAAATTGCTGCCGCCACTTCGCTCAGTGGGATGGGTTCCTCCTGAGGCTTGGCTGTGAAGACGAGGGTGACTGCGATGATTGCCCCAACGACTAAAAGTGCCAGGGTCATTTTGCCGTACTTGTGCTTCTTGAAAAAGTCTAAGAGTTGGGTTACCGATTGTTTCATATGTGCCTCGATGTCCATACGCGGACGCGTTCAAATTCCACCCATATTACCTTGATAATTGGTTTTTTGGGTTTTCACTTTTATTAGTATGGTTAATGAAAAATTAGAATCTAAATTTAGGAGTACCATGACCAATGCTGCTATGTTGGACTGTCTCCATGACGCCAATTATGACAATTGGTATCATCTTAACTCCATTGCAAGTCAAGTGAGCAATTATTAACCGTGTTCATTAGACGAGGATGAAAATATATTAAGATTTCGGTTCGAGGAATAGGGCGGAAAGTATACGAATCAGCTACTTTTATGTAAGAAAACTCATTTCATAAAAAAATATACTCGTTCGCCTGTGAAGAGACGTTGCTTAACATCCCATGGAAACAAAATCGTGACAGCGAATTCAATCCGTTGGCTATTTGGCGAAGGCATATTCAGCCATTGGGATTGATATGTGCCGGTGACAAATGCCTCTTCAAAAACACCTTGAGGACCGATGACAATGTTTTGCAGATCAAAGTGAATATCGGGGAAGGCAGTCAATAATTGCTGGTAGAACTGGGTTGCGCCAGCCTTGCCATGCCAACTTGTCCCTGTATTGGCGACAGTGTAAACACAATCTTCGGTGAGAGTTGCCATCAAGCCAGGGATATCATGTGCGTCCTCAGCGATGGAGTGAGCGACCCAGAGCTGCCGGATCGCGCGGTATTCGTCTGGGTCTAATCTTCGCCGAATCGATTCCCTGGCACCGTGCGGCTTAAGCCGTACCAGGGCAGGTGTGACGACAGCAGTGCGTACGTTTGGCTTCATGTGGTTTTCCTTTGCTAGTGCGGCTCGATTGAGCCTGAATTAATTCCTATCGTACTACCAACCTCGATTTATCCATCCCATTTGTCGCTCTTCACGAAATCGTTGCACCCATTCTTCTGAAAGATCATCTGCAGTTTGAGCAAGAGCGGGCGGATAAATTTTGATGCTCATTGTATCCAATTCGAGAAATTCCAAAACCTTTCTAACGGTCTTTTCATATTCCTGAATAAAATCTTCGTATACTATGGTTAATGGGACGATGTTTCCTTCGGAAAAGAATTCCTGTATCCCCGCTTCCCGCATCGAACACTCATTATATAAATGATGGATGGCATCAAAGTTATAAGCATCACTCAGGTCAACTGATTTGGCAGGCGCGCCAGAAAGCCGGTGCCATTCCTGGGTTTGGATCGCCTTCCACCAGGACACTGCCAGACGGATCTTGTTACGACGCGTCATAAAAATATATCTGTGATTTGGAAAAGCATGTTCCCAAATCTTTACACGATTTGCCTCTTCTTGTGGGCAATTCGGAAACTTGCGAAGGAGTTCGATGATTTGGCTGAAGTGTGGTTCATGAAACGAATGCTTCAATCCAAAGACGCCGTTCTTCGTAGTGCCAATTTCCCATAATCGCATTTGTAGTTTTTCAGGATCGCTCGAATATTGATCGTTTAACCAGCCATACAGCCACTCTCCAGGATTGCCCGCGACCTGTGTCGCTTCCAGCGTTTTGCATAACAATGTACTGCCTGTGCGCTGGCTAAACCAAATCGTATAGGATAATCTTGGCTTCATAAAATTCTTCCTTATCAGGATATTATAAATAATATGAGCTTCTATATCGGTTGTCCCATTTGGTCATGGAAGGGTTGGGTTGGAAATTTTTATCCGGAAGGTACGAAGCCATCCGAATTTTTGCATGAGTATACACGGCGACTGACCACTGTGGAGGGGAATACAACCTTTTATGCGGTTCCTGCGCAAAAGACATTGGAAGGCTGGGCAGAGGAAATGCCACCTACATTCCATTTTTGCCCCAAGGTTCCGAAGGCAATCAGCCATGAAGGCAAGTTAATGGATAACGTCGAACGAGCGCGCGAGTTTATCGATACCCTGAGTCAGCTTGGCACGCGGCTGGGACCGATGTTCTTGCAACTGCCGCCTCGTTATTCCCCGAAGCTGATCGCCGATCTAACGGCGTTTCTCGCCGTTTGGCCGCGAGAGGTGCGCCTGGCTGTGGAAGTCCGTCATTTGGATTGGTTTGATTCGCCTCAGGATGAGGCGCTGAATGAATTGCTATCTGAACACAATATGGCGCGCGTGACTATCGATACGCGTCCGATCCGCGACCTGGAGGGGGATGAGATTCTAGAGGGATCTTCTTATCAGAGCCTGCTCGAAGCCCGGGAGCGCAAACCCGATGTCCCCGTCCTACCGAAGCGCACAGCCGATTTTATTTTTGTGCGCTATATCGGTCATCCAGAGATTGAGGTTAACAATCCTTATCTCAACGAATGGGGGAATTACTTCATCACACAATTGCAGGAAGGCGCGGATGTCTATATGTTTTGTCATTCGCCAAATAATTTGGCGGCGCCGTGGTTGTGCAGAAAGCTTTACGCGCAAGTGGAGAGGGAAGTCGATCTTCTGCCGTTGCCATGGAATGAGGTGGACAGCGAAAATTATGAACAGGGACAGTTGTTTTAATTCGCCTTGCGAGTGGTGTACCGGAGTTCAGCATTCTTACCAAGAACCTTTGCAAGGTTCAAACCTATTGCGTTATTCCCCAATTTCCTGCAAAAATATTTCAACCATTTTAGGATCAAAATGTTTTCCGCTTTCTTCGCGGATATATTTCAATGCTTTTTTTCTGGGCCAGCCTTTGCGATAAGGGCGATCCGCTGTGATAGCGTCCCAAACATCCACGATGGCAAACAGGCGCGCTTCCAGCGGGATCTGTGTGCCTGCCAACCCACGCGGATAGCCAGTGCCATCCCATTTTTCATGGTGACAATGAGGAATGTCCAATGCATCTCGCAGATAGGCGATCGGTTCCAGCATGTCGTATGCCAGTTGAGGATGTTGTCTCATGATCTGCTGTTCCGCCTCGGTGAGCTCCTCAGGCTTGAGAAGGATGTAATCGGGAACACCCATTTTGCCGATATCATGTAGCAGAGCGCCACGCCGGATCAAAATGAGGCGCTCCTCGCTCAGTCCCATTTTGCGGGCCAGCTTCAGGGTCAGGTCTGTGACGCGCTGGGTGTGACCTTCCGTCTCTCGATCGCGCAGATCCAGGGCGCGTGACCAGCCTTCGATAGTGGCATCATACGCCAGGGCAAGTTCGAAATTCGAGCGTTGTAAGTCCTGAAACAGGATTGAGTTTTCAATCGCGATCGCGGTTTGTCCACCCAGAGTTTCGAGAAAGTCCAGCCATTCACGGTCCGGGTTGAGGCGCGAACGGTTGAAAATTTCCAGCACGCCTCTTACTTCTCCTTTCGAGATCAGCGGAACGGCATAATAGGAAACAAAGCCCTCCTCGGCTAGCAACTGCGCCCGCATAAACTTTCCGCCGTGGTTACTCAGGTCTGGGACCTCAATAATATGCCGTTCGATCACTGCCCGGCTGGCATGACCTTGTCCGAGGCGCTGACTGGTTGATTCAATCTTGTGAGTGTAAAAACCTTGTCCAGCCATATACTCGAGTCGGCCGCTCCCGGTCTGGATCAGTAAAACGGAGGCGGCATCTACATTCAGTTGTTTGATCACCTCGTTGATCAATATGGTCAGTGTGATCTGCAAATCAAAAACACTGCTGATGGCAAGATCAATTGACCTCAGCGCAGCCAATCGCTCCAATTGCTTGACCGTTTGTTCATGCAGGTACATGCGATGGATGGAATTTCCCCCGATCTCAGCCAGCGCGTTGATGATGCGTATCTCTCCCTTTGTCAATTCGCGCGGCAACATGACATTGATAAACATCACGCCCACAATACTCTCTTCTGCATGAAGTGGGACACAGGCTCCCCCTACTTCTTTTGGGATCTGATTACGGTTTTCGTCCGTTAATTGCGGCGCGCTGTGGAATTCCCGCGCCACAATTGCTTTGCCAAGCTTGACGACGAGCCCCGGGATGCCTTCACCAAGCTTATAGGAAGAGCCGATATATTGATCGTTCCAGCCGCGCTGGACTTTCAATTCGATGATTTCAGTCGTCGAGTCATACAGCCAGATGCTGCCTGCTTGTGCCTCAACGAGCTCTAAAGCCTGGTCAATCAGAAGAGAGAGCATCTCTTCCATTGTTTTCGCCGAGCGTAGTTTCGAACTGACTAAGACAATTGCTTCCAGTTCGCGCTCGCGTTCCCGTCGTTGGCGGCGTACTTCCGCTTCCTTCAATTCGCGCTCGATGGCTGGGATGAGCCTTGCAAAATTCCCCTTGATAATAAAATCGTGAGCCCCGGCTTTTAGCGCATTGACCGCGCTCTCCTCCCCAATCGTGCCAGAGACAATGATGAATGGTAGGTCATGACCGCTTTTTTGGAGTAATTCAAGTGCGTTGGGCGCGCTGAAATGTGGTAAGGAAAAGTCACAGATGATCAGATCCCAGGCCTGACGCGCAAGGGCCGCCCGCATGGCATCTGCCGTTTCTACACGTTCGTACTTGACCTCATACCCACCGCGCTGGATTTCGCGTAATACCAAACGGGCGTCATCCTGGGAATCTTCAATCAGGAGAATCCTTAAGTGGGTGCCCATTTACCTCATCTTGGTGGAGCCTCATTCAAAATAAGCCAGTACAGACCGAGCTGACGAACCGCTCCAATAAACTGATCAAAATCAACAGGTTTCTGAACATAGGAATTCGCGCCGAGGCTATAGCCATTCAGACGGTCTTGTTCTTCCTTTGATGAAGTGAGGATCACCACCGGAAGGAGGCGCGTGTTCTCATTCGCACGGATGCGGCGCAATACCTCCAGGCCATCTATCTTAGGAAGTTTCAGATCCAGCAAAATGACCTGTGGCAGATCGCGGGGATCACGGCTGGCATACGCACCTGTACAGAATAAAAACTCCAAGGCTTCCGCCCCATCCCGTACAACGGCAAGTTCATTCCCAATATTGTTTTTTTTCAGCGCTCTCAGGGTGAGTGCTTCATCGTCCGGGTTATCTTCCACAAGCAGGATCATCTTATGTTCCATCAATTCTCTCCATTAGAGGGTAAAGTAGAAAGTGGTTCCCTTTCCTTCAGCGCTTTCCGCCCAGATTTGCCCCCCATGGATGGAAATGATTCGCTGAACAGTGGCCAGACCCACACCCGTACCAGGGAATTCACTCACCGAGTGTAGTCGCTGAAAAGCGCCGAATAATTTATCCGCGTATTCCATATTGAATCCAACACCATTATCACGCACGTAAAACGTCCGTTCTTTCACGTAGGGCTTCTGACCGAATTCAATCACAGTTTGTTTCTGCTTGGAGGTAAATTTCCACGCATTACTTAATAGATTCTCCAGCACGATATGCATGAGATGGGGATCGGCTTCTACCATGAGGTCAGGGACGACCGAAATGGTTGCGGTTGCTGCTCGTTCACGCTGGTTTTCCTGCAACCCCTGTAAGATTTCTTCAACCATCTTACTTAAGTTGATAAACCGGGGCTGTAAAGCTGTCCGGGTCACACGTGATAGATTGAGCAGATCATCGATCAAAATTGCCATACGCTGGGCAGCGGCGCGGACGCGCTCTAGATAGTTACGGCCCTCATCTGGGAGCTGGTCACTGTAATCTTCCAAGAGGACATGGCTGAAACCATCAATACTTCGTAGTGGGGCGCGCAGGTCATGTGAAACAGAATAACTAAACGCTTCCAGCTCCTTGTTGGCGGCTTCTAATTGGGCAGCGCGCTGTCGCAGATCTTCGTTTAATTTTTGGACATCCGCTTCCATCCGTTTCCGCTGGGTCACATCGCGGATCGCGGCGCTCACGAGGAGGCCGCCCTCCGTTTCCAGCGGACTAAGGCTGATCTCGATCGGAAATTCGCTGCCATTTTTGCGCAAGCCGTATAGTTCCAGACCAATCCCCATGGGACGCATAGGATGTTCGACATAATAGCCTTCGCGGTGTTTAACGTGTTTTTTGCGGAAGCGTTTTGGCACCAGCGTCTCGACGCTCTGACCCAGAATTTCGAGGCGCTCATAGCCAAACATCTTTTCTGTCTGTGAGTTGACCAATTGAATCATGCCCTGTTGATCTACAACAACCATGGCGTCCGGTGCAGATTCGAGCAAGCCGCGGAATCGAGCTTCCACCTGTTTGCGTTCGGTGATATCGCGGATGGCAGCAATGATTAGATTTTCCTCCTCTGTTTCCATGGGACTCAGACTGATCTCCACCGGAAACTCGGTCCCATCCTTGCGCAGCGCATAAAGTTCGAGGTCGGAACCCATCGATCGCGCGCGCGGGTTCTTTCCATATTGTCTTCGATGGAAAGGATGGACATCCCTAAAGCGCGTTGGTACTAACACTTCAGCGTGTTGACCAACCAAGTCACCGCGTGTGTACCCAAAAACCTTTTCTGTTTGGGCGTTGACCATGATAATCATGCCCTCTTGATCGATAATGACCATCGCATCCGGTGCGGCTTCGAGCAGACCACGAAATCTCTTTTCGCTTTGCTTTTGCCTGATCGCGTCACGGACTGTTTCTTCCTGCTGGCGGATCAACTGCTGCTTGGTTTCCAGGTAGGCGTCACCGATCACGCTCATGGTAGTGTCGAGCAAATTATCCATTCCGTTGATGGCAGAGAGCAAGCGCTCAGGTTCCTCTCCGAAGGCGTGGAGCAGATAGGGCGTCATGTATTTTCGGAAGGCATCCACG
>DASWEH010000280.1:0-3600 GCA_036394895.1 Anaerolineales bacterium | reverse complement strand
GTCTAATCTCCAATGCGGGTGATGACCAGGATGTACAGCAGCTTGCCCGTCGCTTTGGAATCGCTCAATATTTTGACTTTATCCTCACGTCTGCCGCGTGCAGTTATCGTAAGCCGCATCGGCGCATTTTCGAGCTTGCGCTCTCAAACTGGTATTTCCTACCGTCTGAAGCAGTCATGGTCGGAGATAATTTGGATGCAGATGTACGCGGTGCACAAAGTGTCGGGCTGTATGCTATCTGGATTAGCCGCCGCGCCGGCCCAAAAACCGAGGAGCATCTTTCGATCCAGCCGGAGGCGAGTATATCCACGTTATACGAACTTCCTCCGCTTCTGGATCGTCTCCAAGTCCAATAAAATTTCAATTCACATCACGGATTACATCACAATGACTCAAAACAAGCGAAGCACTATAGTCCCGCGTGTTTTCCCTGGCACCGTGCGGCTTAAGCCGTACCAGGGCAGGTGTGGCGGGAGTCCTGTGGACAAAACGTTGCTTGCCTATGTTGCACTGGGCATAGGCATTTTTTCACTTAGTTTCTCAGCCATGTTCGTACGCTGGGCAAATGCACCGGGTCCTGTCACTGCCTTCTATCGTCTTTTCTTCTCTATATTTTTGTTGTTACCCTTTTTTCTGCCACGCCAAAAAACAAATCGATCGATCAAGTCACAGTCCATTCTATTTCCTTTGCTGGCGGGCGTGTTCACAGCGTGTGACCTCGGGTTGTGGACGGCCTCACTTTCCTACACGACTGCGGCCAACGCAACCCTGCTGGGCAACACCGCCCCTCTCTGGGTGGCATTGGGAACCTGGTTGATCCTGAAACAAAAACTCACTTCCGGTTTTTGGCGCGGACTTGCCTTTACCCTTCTGGGCGCGGCGCTGATCATGGGAACGGATTTCATCCTTCACCCTCGCTTTGGGATCGGCGATGCGATGGCAGTCTGTACCGGTTTTTTCTACGGCGGATATTTTCTCTTTACTGAAAAAAGCCGCACTCGCTTTGATCCCATCATCCATATCTGGCTTGTGGGTGTTGGCGCAAGCATTTCCCTTTTTATTGTAAATACAATACTTCAATATCCTTTGGCTGGCTATCCCACACAGACCTGGCTGGTCTTCCTCGCCACAGCAGTGGTTTCACAGTTAATTGGATATATGTCACTTGCTTATGCCCTCGGGCATCTCCCCGCTTCCGTTGTTTCACCGACGATGATTCTACAGCCAATTATGACAACCCTTCTGGCGATCCCATTGCTCGGCGAAATCCCGAGTATCTGGCAGGGAATCGGTGGCGCCATTGCGCTGATCGGCATCTATATCGTTAATGAATCCCATAACCGAAACCGGGCAGAACCCGCAACTCCCAATGCCTAAAGGCTTTTCCTGAGCCACATTGGCATCACACGGCATCCGGTGCCGTGCAGGCGACTCGAAGGGCTTGATATTTATCCCACTCTTCTATATACTATCCGTATCCCAAATTGCCAAAGGAATTAGTCCTACGGAGGAGCTCATGGAAATCAAAGTATCAACTGAAAATGGGCGTGTTCCCATAACAGTCCTGCATGTAGACGGAAATATTGACTCATCAACATATGAAACATTTCTCTCCACAACTAGAAATCTGATTAATGAGGGGGCGCGCTACATCCTTGTTGATTTATCACATGCGCCGTTCGTGAGCAGCGCAGGTCTGCGCGCCTTCCATACCCTATTCAATGAACTTCGTTCCATCAACCCCGAAGCCAATCTCAGTGATGATCAAATGAAAAAGGGAATTAGCGCGGGAACGTACAAATCTCCTCATTTGAAATTGCTGAACTTATCTCCCGAAACAAAAACAAGTTTTGAAACCAGCGGCTTTGATATGTATATCGATACTTTCACCGACAGGAAAGCCGCTATCGCTTCTTTCTAAGCCATAAGCCGATATCCCCTTCCATTCTTTTCCCTCCAAGGAGGACGCCATGAATCTGGGCCCCATTGCCGAAGTTGCAATTGGAATTATGTTCGTTTGGATCGTACTCAGCCTGACAACCATCCAGCTTCAGGAATGGGTCAGTACCATGAGGGACAAGCGCGCCCGTGATATGGAGGCTGCGATCCATGAGATGCTCGCCAACCCTAATCTTAAGGCTCAGTTCTATGATCATCCCGTGATCCGTGGCCTTACGGCAAGAAAAAGAAAAGAACCGTCCCGAATACCAGCCTGGTTCTATCGATATCCAATCCTGCGTGGCTTCACCAAAGAAATAAGGAAACTACCGTCATATATACCCTCCCAGCAATTTTCACTGGCTTTGTTCGATATTGCGATCACTGCCGGCACAGAATCGTCCTTAATTCAACAGGGTATCCTGAAAATCAGAGATGATCTTCAAAAGGATGTGAAAATACCTGTGGACCAGGCAGTGATTATCGAGCTTAATTTATTGTCGGATCTTGCGCGCAGCGCCGCGGCCACGGAGGCAGGCACAGCGTTTACGAAAAACTCGCTCGCGTTATTAAAAAAGAGAGCAGAAGATTTCGCTTTGAAATATCCAGACTTAAGACCATTGATCGAGGCAGCCCTGGAGGAAGCCAAGAACCGTAAGGCAGATATGGATGAGCTTCTCAAACATAAGGAGGCTCCCAGAGGGAATGACGCATTCACCAGCCTTCAGCGAGGAGTCGCGGCATTGAGCGTGATTAGCCCGGAAGTCAATCAAACTCTAAATGCCCTGTTCTTAAATATTGACGAGTATATTACCGGCACCGAAACAAAACTTGCCAAAGCCCGAAAAAGTGTGGAAAAATGGTTTGATGATTCGATGGATCGTGTCAGTGGGGTGTTTAAACGCTATTCCCAGGCTATGGCGCTGCTCATCGGTTTTCTGGTGGCGCTACTATTAAATGTGGATTCAATTAACCTTACGCTTTATCTCTGGCGCGAGCCATCTGTCCGCGCGATATTGGCTCAAAATGCGTCACAGTTTGAACTTCCACAGGGCGAGATGCAATCCAACCCGGAGCAGGCATTGCAGGATTTCAGAGACCAATTCACGGGTCTCAGTTTGCCAGTGGGCTGGGTAATCAACGATAGTAAGGGAAAGGCTATCTCTGATGCCAACTGCCAGCTATTTCCAGGCATCAATCAGGCTTTTGGCATTCCCGTGATAGGGACGAATAAATGTGTAGCTCCGCCCCAAGCCAATAATCAGAATAATATTCTCCTCAAGCTGGCTGGTATCTTCATCACGGCCCTCGCTGCAAGACAGGGTGCACCCTTCTGGTTCGACATCCTGAAAAGGGTTGTCAATCTGCGCGGCACAGGTGCAAACCCCGCGGAAAAAGAAGGCAAGTAATTTGCAAAATTCTTTCCGTAACGGACTGTGTAAAACAGTCCGTTATTTTTTAAGCACATGAAACTCCCGAATAACAAAACTCTTTTATAATCACCTTATGACTGACGATCTTTTTGACCACGCCATGCAAGAACGTATGAAACAGGAGGCGCCGCTGGCTGCGCGTATGCGTCCGCGCACACTGGATGAATATATTGGGCAGGAACATATTGTGGGTGAGGGAAAACTGCTGCGCCGCGCCATCGAAGCAGAT
>DASWEH010000279.1:0-10392 GCA_036394895.1 Anaerolineales bacterium | reverse complement strand
TGCCTCTGCGCGTTATCGTTGAATATTCCCTTCTAATCCTAACTCTGGCGCGATCTTCCTCATCGCCTGGATAACATTCCCCACATGTTCCCAGAGATCGATGCCGAACTCCTGTGCGGCCTGTTCCATCTCTGCGCGGGAGGTGCCTGCGGCAAAGGCTTTGTCCTTCCATTTCTTTTTGACAGAGGATGGCTCAAGATCATATAGCGAGCGGGAAGGACGCACTAACGCCACCGCGGTGATCAAACCTGTAATCTCATCACAGGCGCTAATCGCTTTGCGACGCATCGTGTCACGCGGCATGTTTAGATGATCGGCGTGACTTAAGATATCCTGAATGATCTCTTCGGGAACACCGCGCTCGCGCAGCATCGGCGCGCCATCTTGTGGATGCTGGTCAAGCGTGGGGTGGATTTCCCAATCAAAATCATGCAGCAGACCGATCAATCCCCATGTTTCGGGGTCTTCGCCAAATTTTTCCGCGTAGAAGCGCATGGCGGCTTCTACTGAAAGCATATGGCGCACCAATCCTTCATTTTTTACAAATTCACGAACAAGAGCTAAGGCTTCCTCACGAGTCATAATCACCTTTACTGATTGATGTCATTGCGAGCGAGCCCACCGGGCGAGCGTGGCAATCTCAAGTAACCTGTACGAATTCAGTTGAATGAAATTATGAGATTGCTCACCTGCATGATTTGCTAAGCAAATCACGTGCGGCGCAAGTGTCGTCACTCCACTCCTCGCAATGACATGTAATTTATATACTCGTCGAAGTTTCCAGTCCATACTGCGTGGCGAGTTCATCGAGCAGGGCTTCCACTTCATCAAGATATTGATCGAGTCCGTTTACGCGCGCTTCGAAGCCAGCCGCAGTGAAGCCCAATTGCTCACAAGCAGAACGCCAGGCACTCAAAGCCTGGTCGGGTAAGACATCCACCGCCAGAGTCCATGTTTGAAGCAGGGGCCAGAGCGCAGACTGTGGCTTTTCACCCTCCAACATAGCACGGATAGCCTTCTCGTAATAATTCAGGCGGGCAGGATGGATGCGCGGGTCCACGTGGCTGTTGTCCATAGCGGCTTCGAACGCTCCTTTCCATTCAGGGAGCCAGGCATGGATCACAGAGGGATCAAGATTCAACGCGCCTAACAAATCGAGTAACCCATCGTTCATGCCGGGACGCTGGGCGGTCTCTGCTCGGGGAGGGAATTCCAGCATCAGACGGCGTTCCTGCAATGGGGGTCCTGAAAGCTCTGCCACCGCGTTGACCGCGTGATATAACGACTTCAAATACTGTGCCAGATCTTTGGGTGTCAACGTGTCTTCAACAGCCAGGAGATCCCGCCAGATTGACCGTCCATGGGAAAGCAGGAGGCGCGACCGTTGCAAGGCTGGCGCGGGGGCATTGAACTCAAACCCAGCGCGCAAACCAGCCTGGATGAACTCAAAGAACTTCTCGCGCTCATAAAGGAGCATCGGATCATACATTTCCCAGCCCAGCCACGGATCGAGACGCAGTTCGCGCGGTCGCTTGAACTCCGCTTTGGCGCGATGACTGATATCCAAGTGAAAATCGGGCGTCAATTTGACGAATTCGCGCCGGTGCTTTGGCTCGTTGGCATGGACAAAGATGATGTCAATATCCGCGGTGCCGCCAAGGATGGGATCGATATCAGAAACCAGTGCGCCTGTCAGGTAGGCGGCGATTATGTCCTGGTCGTTAAAAGCGCGTTCCTGGGCGGTCTCTTTGGCAATTCGGATCAATGATTCACGCGTAACTCGCATTAGTGTCCTTTCGTCCTGAGCGGAGTGAGCCGCTAGGCGAATGTAGTCGAAGGGCAGGTATCAAGTGAAGTTAAGTTGTTCATCATATTCGCGCTTCGACTGCTCTCCTCGTTACACTCGTCGCTCCGCTCAGCGCGGTGGCTAGGGCAGTGGCAAACTCTGTTGAAACGGAGGCAAGTTCAGGCTTTGCCGGATGCGATCCTCGACCCACTTCAAATGTGCAGGGTTCTGGATAATGTTCAAATTGTTCGTGTCAATAGTTAAAACAGGCGTATGGTCAAAAGGCTTCGCAAAAAAACTGTCATACGCGTGATTGAGTTCATCAATGTAGGAGCGTTCCATCTGCCGCTCGTAGGGACGGTCACGCAGGGAGATGCGCTGCATCAGCATATCGGTGCTGGCTTGCAGGTAGACCAACAGATCAGGCTTCTGGATTTTCTCCGCCAGCGCTTCATGCACCTTGTAGTACATGTCGAGCTCGTCGCCTTTGAGATTGATCTGCGCAAAGAGCGCATCCTTCGCAAAGGTGTAATCGGCGAAGAGGTTCTTGCCCGTAGCGACTAACTGGGGAACCGTACGGCGCTGTTGATGATAACGACTCAACAAAAAGAAGATTTGTGTCTGAAAGGCGTAGCGTTCGCGATCGGCGTAGAAATCGGAGAGAAAAGGATTCTCCTCAAAAACTTCCAAAAGGATTTCTGCATTGAATGCATTTTGAAGAAGGCGGGCGAGGGTCGTCTTGCCGACTCCAATGACCCCTTCGATGGCAATGTACATGAGAGGCTCCAACAGTGAAGTCCCGCCTTGCGGGATGGCGCCCGCGAAGCGGAGCGCTCATTGATTAAGGATACCATAATTGGAGTTCCAGGTGCGAGGTTTCACATGTCAGGTTCTGCCTGGCAGGCTGGCGCCTGTGGCGCTCCTATGAAGTATCAAGTGTCAGGGAAAAGAGGAAAATCGTTTGGTTTGCTCGTGATAGACTCCAATGCATCTAAAGTGCAAAGATGTACTTCCATTGGAATACCCAGAACGCTCTTCCATGCCATATATTGCGGCGTAGTGATCATCAACGATTAAGTATAAAAAGAAACTCTCGCCAAAACGAGAGTCTCTTTGTTATTTCCTGTCAGGCGGTCTCGATACGCGGCTACTCGGCCACCGATTTAGGCAATTTCCATTTCTTCCTGCTTCTTGAACTGGCTCATATACAACTCGTAATAGAAGCCTTCTTTGGCAAGCAATTCATCATGTTGGCCGCGCTCGATGATCTGACCATCTTTCAGCACCAAAATCATATCCGCGTTGCGAATCGTGGATAGGCGGTGGGCGATGACGAAAGATGTACGTCCTTCGAGAAGTTGGTCGAACGCTTTTTGGATGAGACGCTCGGTCCGCGTGTCGACGCTTGAAGTTGCCTCATCCAAAATGAGGATGCGCGGGTCTGCCAACGCGGCACGAGCGATCGACAGCAACTGACGTTGTCCCTGACTTAAACCCGAACCGCGCTCACCCAGAACAGTCTGATATTTTTGTGGCAACCGTTCGATGAACGAATCCGCATTGGCAAGCTTGATCGCGGCCATCACTTCTTCGTCCGTGGCGTCTGGTTTGCCAAAGCGGACGTTTTCCATGACGGTCGTGCTAAAGAGGAAAGTATCCTGTAAGACGATACCGATTTGACGGCGCAGCGACTCGGCTGTCACATCACGCACGTCAATACCGTCAATCTTCACCGAGCCATGAGTCACATCGTAAAAGCGAGGCAGGAGATTGATAATTGTCGTCTTGCCTGCACCTGTGGGACCGACGATAGCAATCGTTTGACCGGGTTCAGCAGAGAACGAGACTTTGTTGAGCACAGGCACGCCATCTTCATATTCATGCGAGACTTCGTTGAACTCAACTTTGCCCTGGATCTCAGACATCTCTTTGGCAGCAGATTTGTCAACAACCGCGGGTTTTTCGTCGATAATGTTGAAGATACGTTCGCCGCCCGCAATAGCATTCTGGATATTTGTCCAGAGCACAGCAATCTGCTGGATCGGCTGGTTGAAGCGCTGGACGTAAGCGAGGAAGGTGACCACCAAGCCAAGAGTGACCGTTGTGCCAAAAAGAGTTTGTCCCTTAAGCAAGTACCATCCGCCCACGCCAGTGACAATGGCGAGACCTATATAGGAGAAGGCTTCCAATGTAGGAGCGAGCGCGGAGGTGTATGCTACCGCACGGACGTTAGCGTCACGGTTGGCGGCATTGACTTCCTTGAATTGCTCGATATTCTCATCGGCGCGGTTGAACGCCTGGACTTCCCGAACAGCAGCGATAGATTCCTGTAACTCGGCATTGACGTTACCGATCTCTTTCCGTGAAACGCGAAATGCTTTGCGTGCCTGCTCCGAGAAGTACAATGTGGCAATAAACATCAGCGGCGAGACCGAAAGGGAGAGAAGCGCGAATGGCAGGTTCGAGGTGAGCATGTTGTAGGCTACCCACACGAGCAGAAGGATTCCACTAAACACATTGACCAGCGCGAACGAAAAGGCCTGTTCGATCGCGGTCGTATCGTTGGTGATACGACTCATCAAATCGCCTGCTTCGTGTTTGGCGTAGTAACTAAGCGAGAGCGCGTGCAGTTTCTCGAACACTTCCACGCGCAGGACGCGCAACACGTGCTGACCCGTCCACGCCATGGTGAAGAAGGTCGCGCCCATCAGCACGGAACCGGTCACAAACAAGGTGACAACAATCAGAATGAGACGGAACAATGCCGCGATGCGATCATTGTTTGTGGCATTCACAGGGACTTCATATCCGCCTGCGTGGAAGGCTTTGTAGATGAGTCCGCGGGTGAAGGTCAGCGATGACGGATCGTTTGTGGTGAGCCAGCAGCTTGACGTCTGTGCTTCAGACGATGGTGCATTGTTGGATCCGAAGGAGGCGAGGCTTCCAAAAGCGGAAGCGCCTGTAGGAACAAGGAAACAGTCTGTGGCTTGTCCGGTCAGTTCAGGCGTCGTTACTTGCGTCCAAGTGGAAACGACAACGAATCCGACGGCAAGCAAAATCATGTACCAGAAACGACCAAAATAGGAGCCGAGGCGCGCCAGCGTTTCGCTGAGTTTCCGCGGCTTGAGAGTCTCCTGATTAAGGATATTACCAAAGCGGCCCGGACCCATCATAGTGTCACCTCCGCCTGAGACTCAGGTAAAAGTTGCGAGTTGTAAATTTCTGCATAGATTGGTTCTTCTTCCATAAGGTCGGCATGTTTGCCTTGCGCCACGATCTCGCCTTTATCGAGAACGAGGATTTTATCGGCATTGATGACGGTGCTAATACGCTGAGCAATCACGAAAGATGTGCGGCCTTTCATAAGCGTTTCGAGCGCGGTTTGGATTTGTGCCTCAGTGTTGAGGTCAACTGAGGAAGTGGAATCGTCAAGGATAAGAATATGTGGGTTGAGCAGCAGCGCGCGCGCAATGGCGACACGTTGCTTCTGTCCGCCACTGAGGGTGGTACCGCGTTCGCCGACGTGCGTATCATAGCCTTCCGGGAAGGACATGATGAAGTCATGCGCAGCCGCGGCTTTCGCAGCTTTTTGAATTTCATCAAGTGTGGCATCCGGTTTGCCAAAGGCAATGTTGTCGCGGATCGTTCCACTGAAGAGAGTCGTTTCCTGCAGCACAATCCCGATTTGAGAACGAAGCGAATCGAGAGTTACATCGCGCAGGTCATAACCATCAATCGTGATCCTGCCTTCGCTGGGATCATAGAAGCGCGGCAACAGGTTAATGATCGTTGTCTTGCCTGAACCGGTCGCGCCAAGTAATGCAATGGTTTCGCCAGGCTTCGCTTCGAATGAAACTTTATTCAGCACCGGTTCGCCGCCGCTGAAATATCGGAAAGTCACGTTCTCAAATTTCACTTCGCCTTTCACGTCCGGCAGCTTGATCGCGTTCGGCTTGTCCACAATGTCACTCTTCGCATCGAGAATTTCAAAGATGCGTTCGGCAGATGCAGAAGCCTGCCCCATCTGCGTGATGATCATGCCGAACATCATGATGGGGAAGAACAGGTACATCAAATACATCGAAAACTCCTGCCATTCGCCAAGCGTGAGCAAGCCCATAATGATCTGTTTGCCACCGATATACATGATCGCGGCTTGTCCAAGATTCGCCACCAGGAAAATAAGTGGGAACAGAAACGTGAACAAGCGTGAGACTGCAATGGATTGCGCCATCGTGTCATCTGCGGCTACGCGGAATTTTTTCTGTTGTTGCTTCTCGCGCGTGAAAGCCTTGATCACTTTAATGCCCGCGAGATTTTCCTGCAACACCGTGTTCAAGTACGAAAGTTTTTGCTGGACCTTGATGAACATCGGCTGGCTGAGGCTTGCAAAGACTGCAAACAACACCATCGCAATCGGCAGGATCGGCATAGCCGTCCACGCCAACGAAGTATTGGATGAGAACAGGATGATCACTGTACCGCTCAACAAAATCACCGCGCCCACCAGTTGTAAGAGTCCCTGCCCAATAAACAAACGGACTTTCTCAACATCGTCCGTTGCCCGGATCATCAACTGGCCTGTCTGGTTTTTATCGTGGTAAGAGAAAGACAGGTTTTGAATCTTCGCGTATAAATCATTGCGCAGATCATAGGCAACCGCCTGCGAATTTTTCTCCGCCCAAAATGCCTGCAGGAAGGAGAAGAGACCGCGCAACGCGGCAAACACAACAATGTAGATAATCGCTGCGATCAACGCACGCGGGGCATTAGTCAAGTCGGTTTCAAGCTGGACTTTGAGTTGGTCTAGCGTTAATGAGCTAGGTTTACCCGTGAGTTCGAGAATCTTCGGCAGTGCCGCGCCGATAAAGTTCGCAGGAATTTTATCGAGCGCACTCAGAATCTGATCGGCGATATAACCGCTTGTGACCGCGTCGATCACGTTGCGGATCATGCGCGGCACAGCCAGTTGTGAGAGGGTAGCGATAATGAGAAAGACATATGGTAAAGCTGCCTGACTTTTATAGTTCGTCAGGTAGCGGATCGCGCGGCCGATTCCTTTAAAAGATGGTCTTTGGGCGCGTCCGCGTGACATGGGTCTGGAGGCTGTTGCTTGCAAAGGTAAATATCCTTTCTAATTAAAAATTCTAATGTGAAGTGTATAACTTTATTGTGAACTAATTGTGAACAGTTTGGGGATTTTGAGCCGGATATTGAATCGGTTCCGTTTCAAGTTCTTGGGCAGCTCTGGTCATAATCTCCAGCGCTTCCGTAACTTTTGTGCGCTCTTCCGCAGTTAACTTTTCAGCGAGTTGATCCACCCAGCGATAGCGCTCTTCGATGTTTTGCTGAATTAACGCGTTGGCTTTCTCAGTAAGATTCAGAAGCTTTGCCCGCCGGTCATGAGGGTCTTCTTCGCGCTGAATTAACCTACTTTGCACGAGCTTATCCACTAGTTGACTGGCAGCCGCGTTGGTAATATCGAAGCGATCGCTGATATCTGAAACACCACAGTTCCCGCGATAGCGTAATTGCATCAAGATGCCGAACTGAGGCATAGAGAGTCCAAGTGTCTTGGCAAAATGTATGCGTTCGTGCAGCGCGTGATGCATGGCAATATCCATAAATTGACGAATTGTCTGAATAAATTCGGAATGTGAAACCATAGTTAAGCCTTCTTTTTAGTTAAGTATGCTTAACTTTATATCTGAGTTAAGTTTTTGTCAAGAAATGAGAAATTAGAGATTTGTAAGAAATTTAGCTGCTCTGATCCTCAAGCGCATACGCGATGGCTTGTTCCAACGTTAGCGCGCGGCCTTCATCCCACATTGCCGCAAATCGCTCCTGCCCTAATTCCGTACGCAAAGCCGTGCGCCTGTTTTGATACTCAGGTTGATCCACAGGGTCTATGACCGAGCCAATGGATATTCGTAACGCGGCCGCCGCACTGAGCAAGCGCACTGCTTTTTCAGGATTTCCCTGCGCCCAAGCCACCTCTGCCAGGCGCTCGATACACCAGGCACTGCCACCTTTATCGCCGATCTCCTGTCGAACTGCGAGGCTTTCGCCCAACCGTGCAAGCGCCCGATTCCAATTGCCTTCGCGCATAGCGACCCAGCCCAACGTGCCAAGCGAAACACCAACGCCCCATTTGTTGCCAAGCTGCCTGCGCAGTTCCAGGCTTTCCTCAAGGAGCTGGTTCGCACGTTCATAATCTCCCTGACGCAGGGCTACCTCACCGAGACCAGAAAGCTCAAAACCAATGCTTCGCGTATCCTCCAATTCACGGGATATGGCTAAGGCTGACTCCAGTCGTGTATTCGCCAGTTGATAATCTCCGGGTCGCAGCGCCGCCCATCCCAAGCTGATCAGCGCGCGGGCTGTACCATGTTTGTCACTCAGTTCCTGCCAAATTGATAGGGCCTCTTCCAAAAATCCCGAGGCGGTCTCATAATCGCCCGCCTCGGTTGCTGCATTCCCAAGTTTGATCAACACCGATGCGATCCCCTGCTTATCATCAACTTCGCGATAGATTTCCAGACTCTCCTCGGCTAGTTCCACGGTTGCCGCATAGTCGCTTTGCCGGTAAGCGAGTTCGGCGGCGCGGGCAAGCAACTTGGCACGCCCAATCGTTCGTGCCTGCGCAGCCTCGGTTGAAAGTACTGCGGACAAACGTTCACGTCCCTCACTGAAATACCCGCGTGCCTCCCAGAACAACCCGAGTGTGCCCGCCAATCGTAAACACAAGTCTCCCGCACCGTCCGCGGTCTTGCTCCATTCGAGTGCAGCGCGCAAGTTGTCGTGTTCCTGCTCCATACGATTGATCCATTCGAGCTGGTCTACGCTCTCTAGTTTTGCTTCGGCTCGTTCAGCAAGTGCCAGGAAAAAGTCTGCGTGGCGATGTCGAGTAATTTCCTGCTCACCACTGGCTTCCAATTGCTCCAAACCAAACTCGCGCAGCAGTTCCAGCATCACAAAACGCGGTTCATCACTGATCCCTTCGACTTCACGTAACAAACTCTTGTCCAGTAACGATCCAAATTGATCCAACAAGAGATAGGCTTGATGGTCACTAGATACCGCCTCGACTGCATCCAGTGTACAGCCACCCACAAAAACGGATAACTGACGGAACAATCTCTGTTCATCTTCATTCAACAGGTCATAACTCCATGCGATGGCATTGCGCAGAGTCTGCTGGCGGGCGGGTAACTCCCGTGCACCACCTGTTAAAAATTCCAGCCGATTCTCGAGGCGGGCTAGCATAGCGCGCGGGGGCAATAACTTGACCCGTGCTGCTGCTAACTCAATTGCCAACGGCAATCCATCCAACCGGTAACAAATTTCTGCAACGGCTGGGGCTGTATCGCTCGTGAGATGAAAGTCTGGCTTGACTAATTGAGCGCGCTGGAGAAATAATTCGACTGCGGTATACTGCGAGAGGGACTCTACAGAAGGCAATTGAGTAAGATTCGGGAGGGCAAGCGGTGGCACAAAGTATTCACGCTCACCGCTAATGCGCAATGCCTCACGGCTGGTGACCAAAATCTTTAGTCCACTGCCTGACTTTAATAATTCAGCAACCAAAGGAGCCGCAGAGATCACCTGCTCAAAGTTGTCAAGTACTAACAATAAGGATTTGCCTTGCAAATAATCCTTCAAGCTGTCCATAATGGAACGCCCTGCAGTTTCAGAGATACCTATGGATTGAGCAATGGTCGAAGCAACCAGCCCTGGATCTGTAATCGGTGCCAAAGCCACAAAAAACACGCCATCCTGAAACTGATCGATCAATTCGGTCGCAACTTGCAGCGCCAGGCGTGTCTTGCCACTGCCACCGGGACCCGTCAGCGTGACCAGACGATGTTCGCTGATCGTTTGCTTGACTTCTGTGATCTCCTTTTCACGCCCGATGAAACTGGTCAGTTGAATGGGCAGATTGTTTGGAGAAACATTCAGCGACTTGAGTGGAGGAAAGTCAAACGGCAAACCCGTTATGACAAGCTGATAAAGATGCTTGGGCTGGCGTAAATCCTTGAGGCGATGTTCGCCAAGATCTCGTAATGACACATCTTCGGGCAATTCGCTTACAACCAAATCATGGGTTGGTTGCGAAAGCAAAACCTGCCCACCATGTGCTACCGCCATAATTCGTGCCGCGCGATGGACATCGATCCCCATATAGACCAACGCACTGATTTGCGGTTCACCGGTATGCAACCCCATGCGCACGCGTACACTGACTCCGTCCGGCCATAGATGATCGGCTAGCGCGCGTTGGGATTGCACGACAGCATGGATTGCATCAAACGCGCGCGAAAAGGCAACGAAGAAGGAATCGCCGTGGATATCCACTACCCTCCCGTTGCAGGACTCACACGTCTCACGCAAAAGCTGTTCATGATCCGCCAGCAGAACAGCATATTTCTCGCCCAGCTGCTGCAGGAGACGCGTGGAGCCTTCGATGTCCGTAAATAGGAATGTAACGGTCCCGGAGGGAAGGCTATTCATCGGACTTGTCCAGGGCAAGGGCAATCGCTTGATCCATTGTCATTGTGTTTCCTTCGGCTGCAAGACGGGCGAGTTCTGTGTCGGTCAAATGGTCG
>DASWEH010000278.1:0-8489 GCA_036394895.1 Anaerolineales bacterium | reverse complement strand
ACCGAAGAACTGGCAGTCACAGGCAAAACGATGCTTTGGATTTTCGATTTAGGCTGTAATATAACCTGAGCGCGGGGAATAAATAATGCAACGAGTATTAACACTGAAGAAACCCCAAGGAGAAACGCTCCCACGCGCGTCACCGGATGAGTACGCCATTGTTTTTCCTCGGAAAGTACCTGCTCCCGCTGCTCGCGCAAATCCTTGCGAGGCGCGTGATGAGCCAGTTTTCTACGCCGAGGTTTGGGCCATGCCACGCGCTGTGCTTGCCCCGTTGACTCAAAAACAGGAATCTTTAACGCTTCAGCATCTTCGCGCACCCGTCGTGCACGCGTGACAAGTCCCAACTGCGCGCCAAGCGACAACGCATGTCTCTGCAGAACTTTCAAATCCACTTGCCGGAGCGTGACCTTTTCATACTTGGGCCAGACCAGCAAAATACGCGGCGTCTTCGCCCAGGACATTCGGTCGCGCACAGAGATGAGGTCATCGTGAGATTCAAGCGTGATGATCTGTGTTTTCATTCTTCCAAATTATAACCGTTGGGTGAATCACTCACCATCACTTGACCTGACGGGTCAATTTATGTATATTCAATGAAAACAACGTAGTAACCGCTTCGCGTTAGTCGTGGCCTTTACAAAAAGAGCGACTGAAGTTGCTACTACAATTATAGGAGAGAATCATGCCATCTGCCGATGTCATTATTAACAACGCGAGAATATTCACCCATCATTGATGGGCAGCGCGCAACTCCAAGAAGTGAAAACAGCAGTCTTCCACAAGTCCATTTGCCTACGGCTGGTATAAATGTGATCTGCGCGCCTGTACAACTATGATGTCGAAGCAGAATCCGAAAGCGGATGAAGCGATCAATGCCGCAGGAGGCACGTTCGATCAGGCCGCGCGGCGCGACGCTTATTGCCAGCTTGGAAAACTGATTCAGGAAGATGCTGTTCAGGATTACATTTATCTCTTCCAGGATGGGTATGGGTTCAGTTCCAAGCTGGAGGGGTACACCGTCAGCACATGGGGCAGCATGACTTGGGATGTACAAAATTGGAAGTATAAGGCGTAGGAAAAAGTAGACAGGTAAACAGGTGCACAAGTCAAAAGTGGAGTTGACGGATTTCAACTCCACTTTTTGTTGCATCACCTTACGCAAAGCGTCCCGAAGGTTCCCCCAAAAACCCTCTTTAGTCATTCAAACCTTCGGGACGGTACACAAGATATTTAATCAATCAGTCGGTCAGATGACTGGCTCGGCGGATCAACTCCATGAATTCGCCCATTTCTTCGTCTGGGGGAAGCAATTCACTGATCCGTTCTGCCTCATGATACACATGTGCGAGTGAACTTTCCTCAGCCCAGTAGCTTTTCTTCAAAATTTCGGCATACTCGGCTACGACTACTGATCTCTGGAAATAGGGATCTGCATACTGAAAATCTCTTTCGAGTTCACTGGTGCTGAAATCTTTCGAGAGCTCCACCACTTGTCGCGTGTCAGGATCCTGCCAGCGCATGAAGACCGTTGCGATATTTCCGTACGCTTCTGGGTACAACTTGACCTCATACAGAGCAGTGACGGAATGTCCCGCACCGATCTCGCCTGCATCGACAGTATTATCACGGAATTGGTTATCAGCAACGGCGCGGTTCTCAAAACCGACAAGTCGATAGCGCTTGACCACCTCAGGGTTGAAATCTACTTGCACTTTTGCATCCATGGCGATCGTTTGTAGTGTGCCTGTCAACTGATCGATAAAAAGTTTGCGGGCTTCGCGCATATCATCTACATACGCATAAAAACCCTGCCCGTTGTCAGCCAATTGTTCCATCAGGACATCGTTGTAATTGTCCATGCCGAAGCCAATCGTTGTCAATGTGACACTCTCTTCCACGTAATGCCTCACCTCTTCAAGGATCGCCTCCGGTCCAGTCACACCGACATTGGCTACACCATCCGAACATAAGATGACACGATTGATGCTTTCGGGGTTATAAGCCAGCATTGCCATTTGGTAGCCCAGGCGAATCCCTGCTTCGGCGTTGGTCGCACCTTCGGGGTGTAAGCTGTAAATTGCTTCGAGAATCGTTCCTTTATCGGAACCAGAGGTCGGGTCCAGAACGACGCGGGCCTCTGATCCATAAACAACGATGCCAACCGTATCACGCGGTCCTAGTTGCTCGACCAATAATTCCAGTGAATGCTTGACCAATCCCAGACGGTTGTCCATATCCATCGAGCCGGAGACATCGATCACAAATGTCAGCGCGGCATCCTTACGTTCGTAGTCTGGAACTTGATATCCCTGAATCCCTACGCGCAGCATCTGGTAACGCTCACTCTGTGTGAAAGGTGCAGGCGCACCGTCGACGTAAATCCCAAATGCCTGATGCGCGGGTGGATTGGGATAACCCTGGTCGAAGTAATTGACATATTCCTCCACACGCACTGAATCAGAGGGCGGCAGATTCCCTTCGCTCAAATAGTTACGCATGATGGTGTAAGAACCGGTATCCACATCCAGTGCAAAGGTGGAGAGATGATCATCGTCGGTCTCTATGGAAGGATTGACACCATAGTTTTCGAAGAACATATCATACGGTTGTCGACTGTTTGGAGGAATTGGGGGATGTGAGTTTGAGACTGACTGGTCAAGGGAGTAGCCTGTAGCGGGTGCTTCCGCGGCAGGCGCCTCTGTTGAGGCAGGTCCCTGAGGAATATAGGAAGGAGCTTCAGTCGCGGCAGGTGCCTCAGTGGCAGAAAATTCTTCAGGGCTATAGTCAGATATGGGAGCTTGGGTGGCTGCGGGTGCCGCGGCACCACAAGCGGAAGTAAATAGCAATATGAATAGGATGCCCATCATCAGGGCATTGCGTTTGGTGAACATGCTTCTTCTCCTGTTGATTAAGGTTTTGGAACACAAATTGAGACAAACAACAGGCGGCGTTCCTGTTGTTCTTGAAGTTTCATGTCAGGTCATAAGCCCTCCTTCCAGGAGATAGGTTGCCCCCGTGATAATGGATTTGCCGCTTGCACGGCACTCTTATTTCCTGACGTGAGCCGAACGAAAATGTTCCCCTACGATCAAAACTTATTTCACTAAAAGCACAAGAACTTGATCCCCCTTCGCAATAATGCTGATCGTCAGCGTGGCAGAGGCATTATTTGTAAACATCAACATCAGTGAAGAATCTCCATTGTCTGTGGCAAAAGGCTGCCAGCCCAATTTACCGAGCTCAAGCTGATAATATTCCTGTACCTGTTGGGGCGTAGCTTTGATCGTAAACACGTAACTTTCCTGATCCCCTTCCCCTGCGATTGCCTCTGGCATAATCGGTATCCCGTTCCACTCGGAGGCAGGTTGACCTTCGGGTATTAGCGACGAAACAGCATCAGGCGTCTGTGTTGGAGCAAACGTGGGAAGGACAGTAAGGGTTAACGTTGGAATGGCAGTCGGACTCGGTTGTTTAAAATTGGAGCAAGCAGCGAGAACAAGCATCAATAAAAGTAGACTGGCAGCGATGGGCTTTTTCACAAGACCCTCCTTTTGAAACATTCTATCGCTTGTCTCATAAATTACTAAACTTTTTGATACAAATTACGAGTGAATATCACAAGTTCGGTTTAGTAAATTATGCGATACTCTGTAAATATTATAACTGAACATAATTTAGCACTTTTAAATACAACAAAGGACGGCAATGAACCGTCCTTTGTTGTATGTGTATTTTCTCTCCTTACGCCAGAGTCAAAAGCACCAAAACGGAACCTTCTGAGAAGGAAATTGTTATGATCAGAGTGCTATTATCTTTCTGGAAGGTCATAATTCCGCCTTCTGTTCCCACAGGCAGATCAAGGGGTTGATTCCAACCGAGTGGGGTCAGTTTTTCCTTGTAAAAATCCTGAACGTCCTTGGCTGTGGCATTCGCCTTGAAACTATAAACATTCGTATTATTTTCAGTGAATTCCTGACCAACCGTTGCCTGAGGCATAATCGGAATACCTTTCCATTCCTGAACTGGAGTTCCCTGAGGATTAGTGATGTCTCCAAGAACAGTTGCAAGTGCTTCGATGGTTGGAGCGGCCGATGGCAGCGCTTGAAGCGTCTCCATGGGCAGCGCGGAAGGCAATGCCTGGAGAGTCTCAATCGGGATTGCACTCCCTATCGCTTGAGCCGTCCCAGCCAGGTTTTGAACATCCTTGACAGGCTGAGTAACGAAGTTACAGGCAAGCACAAACAAAACTACTACAGAAACCATTAAAATTTTCGATACGCGGGACATATAAATCTCCTTTCCAGTCATAATCATAATACATCGCAGAAGCGTTTGCAGAGGGATTAATGTACTACTGCTTTTTGGATTAAGCCATAGACCTGGCTTCCAGCGAACGCTATATATTTATGTGGTAGTCTATGTTTAGGGTATCATCTAGAAACCAGTCTTACGAAGGTTTCATCATACACATGGATAACGAAGCAGATAAACCTTCGCAAGGCTCCCAAATCATTTTCAAGGAAAACCACTATGAAATTCACCGATGGATACTGGCAAATGCGCCCAGGCATGACGCCTCATTATGCTGCACAAGTACATGAAGTATTAATCGAACAGGACACACTGACTGTCTATGCTCCCATCGGAAAATTACAAGAGCGCGGGCATACGGTTAACCAGCCCCTGCTGACCGTGCGCTTTTCCTCTCCCATTGAAAATGTTATCCGCGTTCAGTCGATGCACCACAAAGGTGGAATTCGTCACAAGCCAGAGTTCACGATTTACACAGGAACCACTCCACAGGTTTTGATCTCAGACGATGAACGCGCCTCGATGCTGACCAGTGGTGATTTGAGCGTGCGAATCAACAAGACAGAGGATTGGCTCATGGAATACATCGGCGGAGACAAAGTCATTACATCCAGCGGCTGGCGCGGGATGGGATTTATGGATACGCCTGATGGGCGTTACATCCATGAGCAATTAAACCTTGGCGTTGGTGAATGTGTCTATGGTCTTGGCGAACGGTTCGCGGCTTTTGTCAAAAATGGTCAAGTCGTGGATATGTGGAATCAAGATGGCGGGACAAGCAGTGAGCAGGCTTATAAGAATATTCCGTTTTATCTCACCAATCGTGGTTATGGGGTCTTTGTCAATCACCCGGAACAAGTATCGTTTGAAGTCGCCTCAGAAAAAGTGGAGCGGGTCCAATTCAGTGTTCCAGGGGAAGCATTAGAATATTGCATTATTTACGGTCCCACGCCAAAGGAAATCCTCGAGCGCTATACCGCGCTGACGGGCCGCCCTGCCCTGCCGCCCGCCTGGTCATTTGGGTTGTGGTTATCTACATCATTCACCACAAATTATGATGAGAAGACGGTTACGCATTTTATTGATGAAATGGCTGCGCAGGATATACCCTTGCATGTCTTTCATTTCGATTGCTTCTGGATGAAGGAATTCAACTGGACGGACCTTCAATGGAATCCGCGCTTCTTCCCGGACCCGGAAGGGATGTTGCGCCGATTGAAGAATCGCGGCCTTCATATCTGCGTCTGGATCAATCCGTACATCGCGCAGCGTTCCATCTTGTTTGATGAAGCCTCGCAACAAGGGTTTCTGCTCCGAAAACCGAACGGCGACATCTGGCAAACGGACATGTGGCAAGCGGGCATGGGCATCGTTGATTTCACAAGCCCACAAGCCTGCAAATGGTTTGCAGAGAAGTTGCGCAGCCTACTGAAGATGGGCGTGGACACATTCAAGACGGACTTCGGCGAACGCATTCCAACAGATGTAGTCTATCATGATGGCTCGGATGCGATTAAGATGCACAACTATTACGCCTATCTTTACAACAAAACAGTCTTCGACTTGCTACGAGACGAACGCGGCGAAGGTGAGGCAATGGTCTTCGCTCGTTCCGCAACAACGGGAGGGCAGCAGTTCCCAGTTCATTGGGGCGGCGATTCCACTGCGACCTTTGAGTCGATGGCGGAAAGCTTACGAGGTGGACTTTCGTTTGGACTATCAGGTTTCGGGTTTTGGAGCCATGACATTGGAGGCTTCGAACGAACCACCAATGCAGATGTATATAAACGCTGGACAGCATTTGGTTTGCTTTCGTCACACAGTCGCTTACACGGCAGTTCGTCCTATCGCGTTCCATGGAATTATGATGAAGAGGCGGTCAGTGTATTATCCAAATTTACGAAGCTCAAATGCAGCCTGATGCCCTATCTGTATCGAGCGGCACTTCAGGCACATGAGCAAGGGATACCGATGTTGCGCGCAATGATCCTTGAATTTCCAAATGACCCCGCCTGTGATTATTTGGACTTGCAATATATGCTGGGTGATTCACTGTTGGTTGCGCCAGTCTTCAGCCACGATGGGGGTGTAAATTATTATGTCCCTGAAGGGAAGTGGACAAATCTGCTAGATGGAAAAGTGATCGAAGGCCCGCGCTGGGTAAATGAGACATATGATTTCATGAGTCTGCCATTATTAGTGCGGCCCAATTCGGTTATTCCGATTGGTAACCACACTGACAAACCTGACTATGATTACAGTGATGGCGTGACTTTAAAGGTCTATCAGCTGGAAGATGGAAAGCAAACCAGCGTAGAAATTCCAACGTTAGATGGGAAGATCAAGACAAGGTTTAAGCTCCGGCGTGAGAGTAATATGATCCACATTCAGCGGGAGGGATCAAGGAAAGCATGGAATGTATTGTTGGTTGGGATTGATTCTGTTGAAAATATAGAGAATGCAAAAATTGAAATCGTCAACGGTTCTATGCTGACTAAGCTGAACACTGATACCAGTGAATTGAATATCCAGTTGAGATAAATAAAAAAAGACTTTCTTCATAAGATTATTTACGTTTATTCTTGCGTTTACTAGAATCGAAAGTCACTTCAAATAAAGCATCTATTCCACGGTCGATTAAAGTAGATGACATAACCAAAGCTTGTTGAACATCTGAAATCTTACTTTTGTCCCTTTTGGTCGCTACATCGATAAAAAGGAAATATGCTTCTTTGAATAAATCGCAACCCTTGGCAATTTCGTGATCGCCAAGTGCAATTATGTGGGGGTAAAGAGTAGAGTCAAAAGATAAGTGTGCTTTATATTGCTCTTGAAGTTCTGAATTGAAATCATCAGCAAGAGCTGTTTGTGCAAATTTTTCATCCGACAGAAATTCAAATGTACGCAACATGCGCAATGTTTCGTTAACCCAATTCTGAATTGAAGCAATATGCTCGGATAGGCGTTGACGCTTCCATTGGCGCAGTTGGTCCTCAAGCAACCAGCGACGTTGTTGGTATTGAAGCAAAAAGGAAATGGCTGCTCCAACGAGAACACCAATTATTGCGCCTATTAAGCCTATCAATGCGCTTGCATTTTGAGCAATAAGGGTTTTCCAGTCCATTATTGATCCCTTCCGCAAAGTTTATTTTGGAAACCTTATACAAGCAAAAGACCTGACGGTTCACAAGCCATCAGGTCCTAAATCTACTTCAGTTTCTCTTCCACCCCTTTTGCCACAATTTTCATTACTTCACCTAACTTATTAGTATCTTTACCGCCAGCTTGGGCAAGGGTAGGTTTTCCCCCCCCACTCCAACCCAAGTGCTTACCAAGTTTAACAAGGTTATTCGCATCGACACCTCTCTCCAATAATCCGTTGCTTACTGAGGCAATGAAGATGCTTGATGTTCCGCTAGCAAGGATCGCAATGCCACCTTTTTTCTCTTCTTGGAAAGCATCTGCCAATCCCATTAATGTGTCCTTATCAGCGCCTGGGATGTGAGCAAGCAACAAAGGCACTCCATTCAAATCAACAAAATCCCATGCGACTTTGTTAGGAGTCAATCCAGATTCAACAAAAGTTTGTTGAACCGAACTTTTGGGAGTTTTGGCCAATTGTTGCTTTAATTCCAAACGATTCAATTGTTTCTGCAATGAATTTACTTGTTTCTTTGCGACTGACAACTCATCCTGCAAGGTTTCCAATTTGAATGGGACATCCTCAATAGAGGATTTCAGCAACGACGCAGTATGCTTAAGCAGTTTGAACCTGTGCGCAATCAAGTCATACGCGCCGCGACCGGTCACCGCCTCGATACGGCGTACTCCTGCCGCAGCCGAGCCCTCACTAACAATGATAAACGCGCCGATGTCAGAGGTGCGCTCGAGGTGTGTGCCACCACAAAGCTCATAAGAGTATTTTGGTAAATGTTCAGCGACTGCAGCAGGATGTACAACGGCTTCTTCCAATGTTTGGAGGCCAGAAGCTTGCTTCTGCGCAGTGGACAGCAAGTTGTCCGAGTCCATAATGGTGATTGTTCTCACCGTTTCACCGTACTTCTCGCCGAAAAGAGCCATCGCGCCTTCTGCAATCGCGTCTTCGCGGGATTTCAACTTGGGTGTCACTTCCATATCCGCGGCGACCGCATCGTTGACGATCTGTTCGACGCGTT
>DASWEH010000277.1:0-7156 GCA_036394895.1 Anaerolineales bacterium | reverse complement strand
ACAGCCGATATCGTCAAATTACTCAAAGATACGAAGACTGACGTTGTCGTTAACTTCCTGCCCGTCGGTTCCGAGATGGCGACAAAATGGTACGTGGAGCAGGCCATTGAAGCAGGCTGCGCGTTTGTCAATGGCATTCCGGTATTTATTGCTTCTTCTGAATATTGGGCAAAGCGATTCCGCGACGCGAAGCTCCCCATTTTGGGCGATGATGTCAAATCCCAAGTCGGGGCGACGATTTTGCATCGCCAGCTTGCCACACTTTTCATCGACCGGGGTGTGCGCATCGACCGCACGTATCAACTTAACTTCGGTGGTAACACCGATTTCCTCAACATGCTCGAACGCGAACGCCTGGAGAGCAAGAAAATTTCCAAGACGAACGCGGTTACGAGTATGATTCCCTATGATCTCGGTCACGATAACGTGCATGTCGGTCCCTCGGATCACGTGCCGTGGCTCACCGATCGCAAGTGGGCCTATATCCGCATGGAAGGGACAACCTTCGGCGATGTACCGCTCAACATAGAGATGAAGCTGGAAGTGTGGGACAGCCCCAACTCGGCGGGTGTGATGATCGATGCCATCCGCTGCGCGAAGATCGCGTTGGATCGAAAGTTAAGCGGTCCGATCGTTGGGCCCTCTTCCTATTTCTTCAAGACGCCTCCCAAACAATTCCGTGATGATATCTGCCGCGAAAAGGTGGAAACTTTTATCAAAGGCGACAGTAACGAGTAAGTAAGGAATAAGGAATAAGTGAGAAGGCGTGTCTTTGAATGGGCGCGCCTTCTCATGATGACTGAAGAATACAATGATTAAATTCCGTTTTTCAACTTCTCACTTTTTGCAGCTCCCTTCCTTCTTTTTACTTCTCCCGATCTTTCTTAGTGCGTGCCAGCCTGCACCTCCTTCCACCCCCGATATGAGCGCTGCACTCACACAAGCATTTGAAACGGCAGTCGCGCAATTGCAACCGACGGCGACTCTGGTTCCAAGCGAAACACCTATTCCCACGGCGACGGCCATCCGCACTCCTCCCGCGCTTCCATCTACCTTTGTTGCCAGTCAACTCAATCCACTCGATACACCGCACAACTATATTGACGATACTTGCCAGTACCTTCAGGATAAATGGGATTCCAACAACGCAGCGCCTGGGACAGTCGTCATGGTCGTGATGTTCCACGGCATCATCAAGGGTCAAGTCGAAAAAGACAATCAAGTCAGCGTAAGTGATTTCAAACACATTATGAGTGACATGCACGATATGGGCTTCCAGGCGATCAATACGCAGCAACTAGCAGATTTTCTATATACAAATGCGAAAATTCCGGAGCGTTCCGTTCTACTTGTAGTAGATGATCGTCACACCGCACAAAATTTCAATGATCATTTTCGAACGTATTGGGAACAATGGGGATGGCCCGTCATTAATGGCTGGATCAGTGCATTTGGCGGCGACGATCAATTTCTGCAGGAGAATGTGGCACTTTCACATGAAGGCTGGGTGGACTATCAGTCTCATGGCTATATTCATAACCTCAACATGAGTGATAGTTCTACGGATGAATTCCTCAATGGAGAATTGCAAGGATCAATGGCGAATATCCAAAAATATTTCAATAAGACACCAATCGCCATCATCTGGCCAGGTGGTGGGTTTGGTGCCCGGCCTGTCGAGTTCGCCCGAAAAGCGGGATATAAACTTGGTTTCACAATAAACCCACGCGGTCCAGTCATGTTCAACTGGATTCCGCAGGCAGACACAAATGATCCTGCTCGACCTTCATATCTTCCTGAAGGCTCCGCAGGAGATGCGCTTATGACCTTACCTCGTTATTGGGACACAGATGTGCGCGCACATCTTGATGTTGTGCGCAATATCGGTAAAGATGCCGCGGCATATGCTCAACAAAACAAGGCAACCGAACTTGAATATTACGATGTTATATGCGCGCCGACCTATGGGGTAATACCATAAAACTTTTCAAGGTAGCGTTCTCGCCAGCGACGGTGGCAAAAGCAGATACGATTTATTCATGAAATCATCCGAATTTCAAGACTATAAAACTCGCTACCGTTCAGCCATTCGCAAAGTTCTGGAAGAGGCTGAACCCGGTCGATTGGACGAGTCTGGATTCCCTGCTTATGCCCATCCCAACCGATTAATCAACTGGCTCTTCTGGCAAAGACTTCATACAGCGATGAACTTCATCGAAAAACATGCGCCTTATGACAAGGTTCTGGATTTCGGTTGTGGTAGTGGTGTGATGCTTCCTTTTCTGGCGCAGCACAGTAAGCATGTCACTGCCATGGATATCGATCTGCTCCCTCTGGAGCATGTAAAAAAACACATTCCTCTTTCGGAGAATGTCCAGGTTCTGGATGCAAATCTGACATCGCTTTCACAATTGACGCCAAAATCGTTCGATCTCATCAACGCCCTGGATGTGCTCGAGCATGTGGATGACCTTCCTCGCGTTCTTAGCGAATTGCTTACCCTACTTAAACCAAATGGACAACTTGTTGTTTCGGGTCCAACTGAGAATATCTTTTATCAAATCGGGCGTAAACTTGCGGGTCCTGAATTTTCGGGGGAATACCATGAGCGCGGAACTCCAGAGATCAAACGTGAACTGGTTCGGCTGGCGCAGGTCCAGCAGATCGCAACTCTCTATAGGCTTGTGCCACTCTTCGAAATGTTTGTCGCTCAAGTATAGTAAATATCACAACTTCATTACGGGGATGTATACTATAGAGGATGGATTATCAAGCCTACATTCCAGGATTAAGCCCGGTAGAGCCGGGTCCGCTAGCACGATTTATGCCTCCGCTTGAAGACGGAGTGATCTCCGCCTGGCTTCCGCTCCACGCGCCACCCGGAAGCTGGGTGCTCGATCCATTCGGATTCTCCCGGCGGCTGGCCCTTGAGGCGGCGCGCGCAGGCTATCGCGTCCTCGTGACAGTGAATAATCCGATTACACGTTTTCTCTTAGAGATGTCGGCTCAGCCTCCTTCTGAAACAGACTTCAAAGCCGCGCTGGCAGATATATCGGCTGTCAAAAAAGGAGAGGAACGACTCGGCGCGCATTTGCAATCGCTGTATCTCACCACTTGTGAAAAATGCGGGAGCGAAATTTACGCTGAATCTTTCCTCTGGCGCAGAGGCGAAAACGCGCCTTATGCCCGCGTGTACACCTGTCCCAACTGTGAAGATTCCGGTGAACGTGTTGCAACCCCACAGGATATCGAAAAAGCGAAGAGGATTGCCGGGACTGATAACCTGCATCGTTCGCGCGCACTTGAGAGAGTCACCGCGTTAGAGGATGAGGACCGCGTCTATGCGGAAGAAGCGATCGCTCATTATCTCCCGCGTCCTTTATATTTTTTGACCACGATCATCAACCGCCTCGACAGTTTGAATCTGACTCCCGAACGCCGCCGCGCCTTGAATGCGTTGATCCTGGTTGCATGTGATGCAGGCAATACCTTATGGGATCATCCTTCTGAGAGACCACGCCCCAAACAACTGAATATCCCGAGTCAATTCCGTGAGCATAACTTGTGGATTCAGCTCGAGCGTGGGCTCAGTCAATGGACGGAAACAGGTGCAGGCGTCCGATTGGACACATGGCCGAACGAACTCCCTGAAAGTGGCGGCATCTGTATCTTCGAAGGTCGCCTGCAGGATCTTCCCGACGAGGTCAAAAAGCAAATTCCGATCAAAGCAGTGATTGGTTCGTTGCCGCGCCCCAATCAGGCGTTCTGGACACTGTCGGCTCTGTGGGCAGGATGGCTGTGGGGCCGTGAAGCCGTGGAGCCGTATAAGCGTGCCTTGCGTCGGCGCCGTTACGATTGGGCTTGGAACGCGACCGCTTTGAATGCAGCCTTTACCCATCTGTTTGGATTACTGCATCTTGGTACACCAGTCTTTGGGTTATTGTCTGAACCGGAACCAGCTTCCCTAACCTCCGTGTTGATGGCTGCTAGCGCGGCAGGTTTTGATTTGGGGTCACTGGCACTGCGAACACAACATGATCCCATCCAGCTTTTGTGGACGAGTGGCGAACACTTACGGCGCCAACCCAATGAAGCCAATGTCGAAGAGGTGAGGGAAGCGATCTATTCCCACTTGGTCGAGCGTGGCGAACCAGCCAGCTATTTACATGTCCACGCGGCAGGCTTGATTGCACTCGTCAAATCACACGCTCTCAAACAAAGAGATCAAGAGTTCGATGAGGCATTGCGGGGAACACACACACTGATACAAAGCGCATTGGAAGATGATCCGCGCTTCGTTCATTATTCAAATGGCGAAAGTGTCGATACGGGGCTGTGGGGTAGTAACGACTTACCCGCAAGGGGTGCTGCGCACACCTGCCCTGGTGGGCGGCGCCAGGGAAGTCGTCACTACGATTCCTTATCCGACCGCGTAGAGATCGCGGTGGTCACCTTTTTACAAAAGAATCCAGAAAGTATTTTCCTGGATGTTGAGCAGGACATCTATCCGCGTTTTCCCGGTTTGCTCACCCCGTCCAGGGCAATGATCTATTCAGTTTTAGCCTCTTATGCTGAAAAAGAAGGCGGAGAGTGGAAACTGCGCGCAGAAGATGTGGCTTCTGTGCGGCGCAGTGAATTGAGCAATATCGCGGGTTTGATCGATGCGATTGGCAGGCGGCTGGGTTACGCTACGCGTACACGCAGGCAGGATCGGATTTATGTGTGGGAACAGAATGGCAACGTCGAACGTACTTTTTATATCCTTGCCTCTGCGCTCATTGGGCGCGCAATCTCTGAAACACCCTTTCCGCCGGAAAAAACGATTATCGTGATTCCGGGCGGACGCGCTTCGCTGGCTGCCTATAAAGCCCAGCGTGACCCATCCCTTGCGGAGCGCATGAAACGCCATCAGGTTGTAAAATATCGTTTATTGCGCACGCTGATCGAATTGCCGGTATTGACTCGTGAAACGTTCGAAGAGCAGGTCGCTGGCGATCCACTTGAAAAATCCAAATCACAGATGATGATGTTTTGAGATGGAAACAAGCTGAGAACAAGTAAATAAATCTGGTCAGACATGGTAGCAAAGGAGGCTGAAGATGATCAAGAAACTGTTCGTTGTTACTGCTCTACTGGCGCTCGTCTTATCTGGCTGTGGCGGAGGGCAGGCTGGAGCAGAAACAGCTACTGTCACGGCAACCGAAGGCCCGGTCGCAACGACGCTCGCCTCCATCACAGAAGCGCCGGCCATCACAGAGACATTTACTCTATCCCCGCCGCCAGATACCTCAGCCACGGCAACATCTGCCACGCCACTAGCTGCGCAAACTCCGACTGTTGATCCGTCGCGACCCACCAATGCGCCAGACTGCACCAATAGCGCCGCTTTCGTCGCGGATGTGACCATCCCGGATAATACCAATGTCGCCGGAGGCACAACCTTTACCAAGACCTGGCGCGTGAGTAACACCGGCACTTGCATTTGGGGAGCTGACTACACATTAACTTATTACTCCGACGAGCGACTGGGCGCACCTCCCTCCGTACCATTGGCGCTTACTTACCCAGGTCAAAACGCGGATATTTCTGTTGATTTGGTAGCACCGAACAGCAATGGGAATCACCGCGGCAATTTTGTCATTAAGAATCCGGCTGGCTTGATCATGAAAATTGGGGATGATTCCCGCCTGTGGGTGATCATCAATGTCACGGTCACGACCGCCATTACCCCTAGTGCAACTGCCACTGCAATCTCGAATGCAGCAACCAGCGCAACTGCGGCGACAGTGACTGTTACGGGCACGATCCCCACGACCGCGGCGAGCAGTAATAGTGCTAATGTAACGACAGCAACCTGCGAATACACCACGGATCGAGAGAAATTAACCCAAGTCATTAATGCCGTCAACTCCTACCGTGCAACGAAAGGATTGCCGCCCTACACCGTCAACGCCCAACTGGCCCAGGCCGCGCAGCGCCATGCGAACGATATCGCCTGCCATAAGCTTTACGTCCACACGGGCTCGGATGGCTCCACGCCGCAATCGCGCGTCAAAGACACGGGCTACGTTGCCAAGTCGGTTTCGGAAAATGTCAACGGGAATTATCCTCCCCTGGACGGGCAGGCGGTTGTCAACTGGTGGATCAATGACAAGGGTGATCTGCGTCATGGTCAAAATCTGTTGAGTACTACTTTTAAGGAAATCGGCGTAGGATACGCTTTCTTCGATAATTACGGTTTCTATGCCCTCGTTTTTGCAACACCACAATAGATAAGTTCAATATAACATCCCGAAGGTCTCCGCGGAAAACACGATTGATCCGCCTAGACCTTCGGGACAATTATTTTAATAATTCCAATGTAGAATCCCCTACATGAAGAAAATCTGGATAGTGCTCCTGCTCACGAGCCTGAGCCTTGGCGCCTGCATTAAAGTTTCACAGGAGACTGCGACAAGCGCTGCACCTCTTTTCGTGACCTCCACTCTGCCACCGACCAAACCAGGCTTATCCCTGCCGACAGACGTTCCGTCTACTTCCACACCCGATACGTCGACCACAACGACACCTGGCACACCCGACGAAACTGCTGGGACCGCCTCCGCGTCTGCCGCGGGTCCATGCAAAGATAGCGCCTTACTCCTCGAAGATGTGACCGTGCCTGATAACGCCCTCATGTCACGTGGCATAAAGTTCACCAAGACGTGGCGCTTCATGAATAGCGGTAAATGCAAATGGAGTGGATATACCATCTCCTTCGTGGCAGGTGATCGCATGGAGACGCCTGGCTCCTCACCCATCCCCGAGACAGAACCGGGCAAGACCGTAGATGTTTCGATCGAGTTGACCGCTCCATCCATTGATGGATCGTATACAGGCTTCTATGAGTTGAAGAATGACAAAGGGGAAACACTTGCCATTGGCACGGAGAAAACCTTCTGGGTCAAAATCCTGATCGGGAACGCCTTTGCCGCGCCCGCTACAGCGTCTACGATAGCCATTACGCCCATTAGCGGCACACCTATCGTCAAAGTGACCGGACCCGCGAGCTGCAATTACTCGAGCAGTTCATCCTATCTCAACGAGATCGCTAATCTGATCAATACCGCCCGCGTCCAGGCTGGATTGTCTCAATTGAATGTCAATCCTGCGCTTG
>DASWEH010000276.1:0-6447 GCA_036394895.1 Anaerolineales bacterium | reverse complement strand
CCACTTCTCCAGGTCAAATAGGTAGTGCTTGTCGATGTTCCAGCGGACTGCTGCCACGGGATTGAAGAGTCGGCAAGAGGAGTCATCAATTTTTGACAAAACCTGCAGGAACTGCTCCTGTTCATCAAGGTAATCCCACGTACTGCCGATCAGCGCGATGTCAAACTGGTTCCAGTCAATCTTTGGGTCGTTCCAGATCACAGGTTCGGCCTGAAATCCCTGCGTTTGGAACCCCTGGAGAAGCAGATTGTCCTCTTCGAATAATTCATCCAGGTTGGGGATTTCCCAGTCCACAAAGCTAGGCAGCTTCCCACAGCGCAAGATGGCTATATGTGTCATTTGATTTCCTTCGCTCACAAATCTACTTATCTAGAAATAAGGCAAACAGCTCCTCTGGCAAGTCCTTTGTCGTTTTCTCGAACTCGATCTTCGTCCGTTTGACCGCGGCTTGGAAGGCATACTCAAAATTCGGTCCTTGTTTTGGAGAATCAAGGTTCATCCAGGCGTGCGCATCGCCCGGCAACAAATATTTGACCAGCGGTTTTATGGGACGTATCAAATTCAACGCTTCCAGTAGGTAGATCTTACCAGAGCGCAACGCGGGACTGTTGATCAGGTCTGGGTCAACGGGATCAATTTCGGATGGAGCCGGAACCGTTCCGTTGGATCGAGAGGCAAGCCATAGTTCTACGTAATTGCTGTGGGAATAAAAATCTTGCACGGCGTGAGTCAACCTTCCAAAAGCAGACCATGCAGATGATGCATCCTTTGCCACGAGCGATGAAATCGTCAACGCACGTTGCTTTTCCACATATTGATATGATTTTTCAAAGGCGCTGCCGTCAAAATGATATTCATCGTGACCGATCTGTCCGAGCAATCGGTCCTGATAGAGATTAGCATACGTGATTTTTTCAAGCGCATTCAAACTGAAATGTTCCCCCAGAGCAAGGCGTGTCATCTCGATATGATAGGGTTTGAGCATCATTCGATTATAAGCGCAGCAATCCTGTGGATAAGCGCAGCGACCCTGCGGATAAGCGAAGCAACCCTGTGGATAAGCGACACATTGATTATAATGATTGCATGTCTTTTTACACATCCAAAGGCGACGATGGGACGACAAATCTGCTTGGCGAGGGGCGCGTCGCCAAATATCATGTGCGTATCGAGACCGTGGGGACACTCGACGAATCAACCGCCGCCCTTGGGCTGGCGCGGGCGCAATGCCGTGATCCACACTCAAGTGTAGTCCTGCTTGAAGCCCAACGCGACTTGTACAAATTAATGGCGGAAGTCGCGGCCACGCCTGAAAACGCCGAGAAATTCCATTTTATCGATGCGGCGCGCGTGTCCTGGCTGGAAGGTCAGACGGATGAATTGAGTCAACTCGTGGAGATGCCAAAGGAGTTTATCCTGCCGGGAGATTCGGTCGCGGGTGCAGCACTTTCACTGGCAAGAGCGATCATCAGAAGAGCCGAGCGCCGCGTGGTGGAATTATTCGACGCCGAGGAAATCAAAAACCCCGATTTGCAACGCTATCTCAACCGATTATCGTCTTTATGTTTTGTTCTGGAATTATTGGAAAATAAAGCGGCGGGACATAAGACAACTCTGGCGAAGGAATAATCTCCGTCCTCCCGAAAAGGCACCGGGACAATGTGGGCCGAGGGCTGAGTGTTAGAGAGTGTTTCATAAGTCCTTGTTGCTTGCTTTTCTTTGTACGCGGATTTCGCGGCCAACACGGAAAAGAGCGGCTTTTTAAGGAAATTTTTCCGTGCGCGTAGCGTCAGTGTAATCCGTGCTGTCTGTGTCCTGAAACGTCTTTAAGAAACAGTCTCTTAGTCGAAGCCCGAAGACGAAGGACAGATCCACAAGGATAATAAGAATTCTCATCAAACTCCTCGCTTTGATTGCGTAGCACTCAGCGCGATATATTTGGAAAGAGAACCCTCTATGAACCCTGAAGAATTTCGCAAAATTGGTCATCAACTCATTGATTGGATTGCCGACTATCGCGCCAGCGTAGCAGACTTGCCGGTTCGATCGCGCCTCGAGCCGGGTGTCGTACGTGCACAGCTTCCTGCTACACCTCCAATTCACCCTGAATCGTTTGACGCCATCTTTACTGATCTTGAACAGATTATCCTGCCTGGGTTATCTCACTGGCAGCATCCCAGCTTCTTTGGATATTTTCCTAGCAACGGAGAACTTTCTTCTGTATTAGGTGATTATCTTAGCACTGGGTTGGGAGTGCTTGGGTTATCGTGGCAGTCCAGCCCGGCCTTGACCGAACTGGAGGAAGTTGTCACAGACTGGTTGCGCCAGATGATTGGTCTTTCCGAGTCTTGGAGTGGAGTCATACAGGATACCGCTTCCACGAGTACGTTGGTTGCCTTGCTGTGCGCGCGGGAACGTGCTTCGAATTATTCATTGGCGCGTGGAGGTCTGCAAGGCGAAGAACGTCCGCTCATTGTATATGTTTCAAATCATAGTCATAGCTCCGTAGAAAAAGCCGCGTTGCTGGCAGGCTTTGGACGCGCGAATCTCCATCTGATCGCGGCGGATAAGAATTATGCGATGAAGCCTGATGCTCTGGAAGAGGCGATTCAGGCGGACCTTGAGGCTAGTCTTGTTCCTTGTGCCGTTGTCGCCACGACAGGGACAACGGGGACTACCGCGCTTGATCCTGTCAAAGCGATTGCTGAGGTGGCACATCGATATAACATCTGGCTGCATGTGGACGCAGCCTTGGCTGGTTCAGCGATGATTCTCCCCGAATGCCGCTGGATGTGGGATGGGATTGAGTCAGCTGATTCACTTGTCCTCAACCCGCATAAATGGCTGGGGGCTGCCTTCGATTGTTCGGTTTACTATGTCCGTGATCCAGAGCACCTCGTGCGCGTGATGAGCACAAATCCAAGTTATCTGCAAAGCGCAGTGGATACCAAGGTCAAGAATTTACGCGATTGGGGTATCCCGCTTGGGCGGCGTTTCCGCGCCTTGAAATTATGGTGTCTCATTCGGGAACAGGGAATAGAAGGTTTGCAGACACGTCTCAGGCGTGATCTTCAAAATGCGCAATGGTTTGCTGAACAAGTACAAGCGACACCAAGCTGGCGCGTACTTGCTCCTGTTCCGCTCCAGACGGTCTGCGTGCGACATGAGCCGCCCGGACTTGAAGACGAAGCATTGGACAAACACACATTGGCATGGGTGGAGTGCGTGAACAATTCTGGCGGCGCGTATCTAACCCCTGCCATTCTGGATGGGCGCTGGATGGTACGCGTTTCCATCGGCGCGCTCTTAACAGAACGTGAGCATGTCGATGCGCTCTGGGCGATGATGCGGCGCGAAGCTGAACGCCCGCAGACTCACCCATAGATCGCGATCACCAGTATCCCCACAAAGATCACAATCGAGCCGAGCACGCGCGTGCCTCCCATTTTTTCTTCCAGGAATTGCCAGCCGAGGACTGCACCAATCACCACGCTCACTTCACGAATTGCACCTGAGTAACTTAGCGGCGCAAAACTGTAGGCAATTAAGGCAAGCAAATAGGCAACCACTCCCAGAACCGCCGCGAAGATCAGAGGCAGGCGCGGTCCATTCCACGCCGCGGCAAAGTGTGCCCAGCCAAAGCGGCGGATGTTGTAGGTTGTCGTCAAGATGGGGACAAACATAAACATGGTCAACGCGTAGGGAAGAGGTGGACCGTTTTTGACTGCCGTTCCATCAATCAACGTGTAAAGAGAGATGACCAAGGCAACTGCCAGGGCGGTCAAAACCCCTTTGAGGTGCAACCTACTCCCGCGGCTTTGAATCAGGCTAGTCGCGCCGATAATGATCATCCCAATGACGACCATGCTGATCCCAAGGATTCCACCCACGCTGGGATTCTCACGCAGAAAAAGGATGGACCAGAGCATCAGAAAGGCCGGCGCCGTTCCACGTGCAATCGGATACACCAGCGAAAAATCATGATCACTGTACGCGTTCGAAAGCAGGATAAAGTACACTGCCTCAAGCGACATACTAATCAGAGCAAACAACCACATGGAACGCGGCGGGACCCCTGTAAATATCAATAGAAAAAATGCAAAGACGCCGCTGATGAGCACCTGCCAGCCCATGGCGCTATATTTTTCCTGGGACCTTTTGAGCAGCAGGTTCCATAACGCATGCAGGGAAGCAGAAGTGAGAAGGAGCAGAATTGCAAGGACGGGCATAATAGGAGTGAATGTATCATAAAATTCAAGCGAGCAAAATTTTTTGTTGGGGGAATGCAAGCATAAAATATTGCATTTCAGCCGTCACATGCTATACTGTGCGGCATCAACTTAAAAGGAGAATGTATGAAACCTCTACGACCTCTTTTCTTTTTTGCAGCATTAATACTGCTTGTCGGATTAGCCTGTTCTGCTTTAGGAGGTGGAGCCCCTGCGCCAACACAACCCCCACCTCCTACACAAGCACCGGTGCAGGTCAACCCCACCGAAGCCGCGCCGGAACCTACTGAAGTCCAACCTACAGAGGAGTCTCCTGCTACTGAGGTCGCGCCCCCCGCACCCTCCACGTCACAGTTTTTCACTGAAGAATTTGATACGGAAGCCTCCATGGACAATTGGGAAAAATTCACACTCGGTTCTGGGGAGGATACAAACCTGGTCATCAAACAGGAAAGTGATCATCTGCTCTTCGACTTAGGCGATAAAGATCTCTACGTCTACTACATGTACACGCCATATGAGTATGATGATGTTGCCATCAAGTTGAACGCCGAGAACCGCGGACGCAACAACAACAACGTCAGCCTGGTCTGCCGAATGAATTCGGATGGAACCCAATGGTATGAGTTCAGCGTGGAAAGCGGCGGCTTATGGTACTTGTATGCAGTGGATGGAAAGTACAACATCGTCTCCAATGGTGGCACGCAGGCGCTCAAACAGGGCAAAGAAGTTAATGAATATGCAATGACTTGCAGCGGAGATCAGATCACCTTGTACATCAACGATCAAAAGATCAAGACCGTGACGGATACCACATATGGTTTCAATAGCGGTCTGGTGGGGTTCAATATCTCATCCCTGAACGTCTTGCCGATTACCGTGGAAGTGAACTGGTTCGAGATCGGCCAGCCATAATGAGAAGAGAAAAGTAAAAGTGAGAAGAGACCTCTGAATTCAGAGGTCTCTTCTTTATTACTCACTTTACACACCTTATCTTGTTAGGTGTCGGGACGGGTCGCCCTTACTATGCTTTTAATAAAGCGGCAGTCGTGCCCCCGTCATCTTTGAGGCTTCCTCCGAGAAGAGATACATCATCGCGGCGACAATTTCATCAGGGGTGGTGCCGGTCCCTTTCTTTTCCACGTCAATCGCGCGGACCTGGATAATGTTCGCGGTTACGCCTTGGTCTTGCAGTTCGGCAGATAATGTCAGGATCAAGTTTTCCTGCGCGGCTTTTACAGCGGTATACGTGCCTGTTTTACCGGGCGGGTCTGGTACCGTAGAGGCAGAAACGATCATTACGCGTCCCCATCCAGTTTTGACGAGATAGGGAACAAAGGCTTGGAACAGATGAAACGTGGTCCAGATATGCTGACCGATCATAAAATCCAAATCTTCAATGCTCGCCTCGACCAGTGTCTTGCCGCCCACCCAGCCACCGACAAGATGGATGAGGGCGTGGACTCCGCCAAATTTAGCGGCAACAGCTTCCGCCGTCGCGTGGAGCGCACTTCCGTCCCGCAGATCGATCACGGATGTGAAGATCCGGTCAGCTGGAAGATTCAGGTCGCGTGCCAAGTCATCCAATTTATTCTGATCGTGACCAAGCAGGACCAGAGAATGTCCGCGCGCTGCAAAGGCTTGCGCAGTTTCGCTTCCCAGTGCGCCGGCAGCTCCGGTGATCACAATCACTTTACGCTGAGCCGAGCGAAGCGCAGACGACACTTGCACCTGGCGCAAGTGCAGGTGAGGGTTATTCACTCATTTCCTCGATCTGTTCCTGGCTCATACCTTCCACAATCGGACGATCGTGCTGTTCATCCAAATGCGGCTTGCCATGGAAATCGATCATATGACCAGACTTGGCTGCTTTGGTTTCGAGATAAAAACGATTGTGCTCATTCGGTTCCATGATGTGCGGGATGCGCCCATTGACCTGTATGCCATATTGCGTCAACTGATTGATCTTTTTCGGATTGTTAGTCATCAACTGCACCGATTGAATTTTGAGCGACATCAACATATGGGCGGCAACCGCATAATCGCGTTCGTCATCGCGAAAGCCCAGCGCGAGATTCGCTTCGACCGTATCCAGCCCTTCATCCTGCAAACTATAGGCGCGGATCTTGTTGATCAGACCAATGCCGCGTCCTTCCTGGCGCAGATAAAGCACTATGCCTTTTTCCATTCGTCCGATCTTTCTCAACGCGGCTTCCAA
>DASWEH010000275.1:0-2606 GCA_036394895.1 Anaerolineales bacterium | reverse complement strand
GGCGAAGTTTTGCACTTTGAATTCAAGGCAGATTTGAATAAGTATCTCAAGTCGCTGGATGGAACCGCCCCCATTCATTCGATGGAAGATGTTATCAAGTTCAACGAAGAGAATAGTCATAAGGTGATGCCCTATTTTGGTCAGGAGCATATGCTCATGGCTCAGGAAAAAGAGTCACTGCGTGATAAAAAATACCGTGATGCCCTGGCGAAGAATCTGCGCCTCACACGCAAGGAGGGGATCGACTCCGCAATGCGAAAACACAAACTCGATGCCCTGATTGTGCCTTCGGGTGGACCTGCATGGCTGATCGATCTCGTCGATGGTGATTCGAACAATTGGGACATGGAAAGCACTTCACCCGCCGCCGTGGCAGGGTATCCACATATTACCGTACCAGCAGGTTATATCTTTGGTTTACCTGTAGGACTTTCCTTTATTGCGGGAGCCTGGCAGGAGCCAGCCCTGATCAAGCTTGCATATGCATTTGAACAGGCGACCCAATTCCGACGGCAGCCAAGATACTTGCCTACCGCCAATTTGAATCCGTAGTCTCTCGGAGAGATGATGTCCGACATTGATCTTGCACCACTTATTTCAGCCATCGAATCGTACATTCCCATGGGGCGCTCGGGGCTTTTACCGGCCTTACACGCCGCTCAAAAAATTTATGGCTGGATCTCTGAACCAGTTGCCACACAAATTTCCAAATCGCTGCGTGTGCCTCTTGTCGATATTCACGGAGTGATCGAATTTTACTCGCTTTTCTACAATGAACCGATTGGCAAACGCGTCATTCGAGTCTGTACAGATCAAGCCTGTGCATTAAAAGGAGCAGATGGCGTTCTTCATCACCTTTGCTCTCATCATGGACTCGAACCAGGTCAAACAACCCGCGACTTGTCCCTGACCATCGAGGCGAGTCCCTGCTTGGGGCTTTGTGAGCAAGCTCCCGCTGCGCTGGTGGACGATCAGGCAGAAACAAGTATTGATCTCGAAAAAGATTCTTATGAATTGGGTCGCCCGAAATCCATCGTTGGCGGCTCAATTCGTTTATTGACTGCTAACTGTGGGGACAGAACGACCTCACTCGCACAATATGGAAACTATCCCGCGCTCACCAAAGCATTGAGTATGAAACCTGAGGAGGTTGTCAACGAGATCAAAGCCAGCGGACTCGTCGGTCGCGGCGGCGCGGCGTTTCCGACCGGCGTTAAGTGGGAAGGCGCGGCAAAAGCCTCCGGGACTGAAAAGTACGTGATTTGCAACGCCGACGAGTCCGAACCGGGCACATTCAAAGACCGTATTTTGTTGCTGGATGATCCACATCGCACGATGGAAGGCATGTTAATTGCCGCTTATGCCACCGGCGCAAGGCAGGGATACCTTTACATCCGTGCAGAGTATCCCTATATTCTGCCTATCCTTGAAAATGCTTTGAACGAAGCTAGAGAAGCAAATCTGCTTGGAGAAAATATTCTTAACTCTGGCTTCTCCTTTGATATTGAACTTCGCGTCGGCGCTGGCGCCTACATTTGTGGCGAGGAGACCGCGCTGTTTGAGTCGATTGAGGGAAAGCGCGGGTTCCCGCGTGTGAAACCGCCTTTCCCCACGACTCATGGTTTGTTCGGCAAGCCGACGGTGATCAATAATGTTGAAACTCTTTGCAATGTGCCTTTGATCATTGCCCAGGGTTCAACTGAATACCGCAAAATTGGCACGGAGAAATCACCGGGACCGAAACTCTTCTGTGTCTCAGGAGATGTTTCAAAACCGGGACTTTACGAAGTTCCGTTTGGGATAACACTTCGAGAAATGCTCGACATGGCAGGCGGGGTGGCTAACCAAAAGAAATTGCAATCTATTCTTTTTGGTGGCGCAGCAGGAGCGTTTGCAGCTTCAGATCAACTCGATGTAAAAATGACGTTTGAAGATCTGCGTGCAGCGGGCTTGCCCCTTGGCTCTGGCGTCGTGATGGTCTTCGATGAAACACGTGACATGCGTGATGTTTTGAGGCGACTGGGTCATTTCTTTGCACACGAATCCTGCGGCAAATGCTATCCCTGCCAGATGGGAACGCAACGCCAAATGGAAATCCTGGATCGCATCGCAGCCAGTAAAGTTCTTGAAGGGGACCTCATTCGTCTACAAGACGTTGGTTGGACGATGACAGACGCGTCTTTATGTGGTTTGGGTCAGACTGCTGCCAGCGCGGTGTTATCTGCCATCAAGTTGTGGCCGGAGAAGTTCAACGTTTAAACGTGCAAACGTTCTAACGTTTAAAGGTGACTATGACAATCACATTAACCATTGATGGACAGGAAATTACTACTGAACAAGGTAAAACCTTGCTCGAAGTTGCGTGCGAAAATGGAAAAGACATTCCCACCATTTGTTTCCACGAAGCGACGACTGCAAATGGATTGTGTCGCATGTGCGTTGTCGAAGTCGAAGGGATGCGAGTGCTCCAGCCTGCGTGTATTGTCCAAGCCGCAAATAATATGAAGGTCCAGACACGCAGCGAGAAAGTCATTCGCGCCCGAAAAACAATCTTGGAAATGTTAGCCTCCACGATGGATTTGTCTGAGGCAGCCGATATCCAGGCA
>DASWEH010000274.1:0-4656 GCA_036394895.1 Anaerolineales bacterium | reverse complement strand
AGTCGACACTTGCACCCGATTTGCTTAGCAAATCGTGCGTTCGCTGCAGTGCAGGTGAGCCCACAGAACAAAGATAAGGAAAATGAAACCTATATCTCCTACTCCCTACTCTGATATCAACGAAATCCTAAATCTTTTGCTCACCCACGTAAAAGAAATTTTGGGTGATCAATTTGTTGGTATGTACCTTTATGGCTCCCTCTCCAGTGGAGATTTCAACCCCGAAACCAGCGATATTGATTTTCTTATCGTTACCACCAGCACGCTTTCAGACAAAGCGATTACAGAACTCGAATCTATGCATCACCAAATCTGGAAGAGCGGACTGAAATGGGCAGCCAAACTGGAAGGCTCCTATATTCCAAAACGGGATATTCGCCGACACAACCCTCGTAGTGCGCCATGTCCTACTGTTAACGAGGGCGAATTTTACCTAGATTACCGCGGTAGTGACTGGATCATCCAGCGCCACGTCATTCGTGAGCAGGGAATTGTTCTCGCGGGACCAGAACCAAAGACATTGATCGATCCGGTCAGCCCGGAGGATATCCGCCGCGCTGTGGTGGGAGTATTGCATGAGTGGTGGTTCCCAATGCTTGAAGATCCTACTTGGCTGAAAAAACATGGAGCGGAGTATCACGCGTTTGCCATCCTTACCATGTGTCGCGCGCTGTATGCTCTGAAACACGGAACAATCGTTTCAAAACCGACTGCAGCACGATGGGCACAAGATGCACTTGGTGAAAGATGGAATCAGATCATTGAACGCGCCCTCGCGGCACGGCCTAATAAACCTGACCACGGACTCTTTGATGAGTCTCTGGAGTTAATCCACTTTACAAGAGAACAAACAAAGAAAGTGTGAGGCTGGACAGAAAGATAGCAGGTTGATCATGGATAAAATTCATCTTGATACCGACCTCGGCGGTGATATTGACGATCTCTGCGCGCTGGCAATGTTACTGCGCTGGAAGGATACCGAACTGACCGGCATTACAACTGTGGCTGAAGCGAACGGTCGAAGAGCTGGATATGTCCGCCATGTGTTGGAATTTGAGGACAGAAAGGACATTCCAGTCGCGGCAGGTGCAGATGTGTCGCAAGGGTTTTATCGTTATCCAGAATTAGGCTATCCAGATGAAGAGCGATATTGGTCAAAGCCTGTTGCTGCCTCGCCAAATCCGGTGGAGGATGCTATTCAACTCTTGAAACAAAGCATCGAACAAGGTGCAACGATCATCGCCATTGGTCCATTTACAAATCTTTGTCTGCTCGATCTGCAAAATCCTGGAATTCTCATGCAGGCGAATCTCTTTCTAATGGGAGGCTACGTGTACCCGATTCGCTTGGGCTTTCCGCAATGGGGCAATGAAATGGATTGGAACATTCAAGTAGACGTGAAATCGGCGAAACACGTGATTGAACATTCCAATCCAACGCTTATTCCGTTATCGGTGACTGTCGAGACCGCACTCAGAAGGTCCCATCTGGAAGATTTACGGAAATCCGGAAAATTAGGACAACTCCTCGCGAGGCAAGCCGAATCTTTTGCGCTGGATGAGCAGAACGAAAAGAAAATTGGTGAAACTTGTGAAGGGTTACCAAATGACATGATCAACTTCCTACATGATCCGCTTGCCTGCGCGATTGCATTGGGATGGAATGAGGGAGTTGAGACCGAAGAAGTCCCCCTGCTCCTGGAAGAAAAACATGGATGGCTGCATGAACGGATTGATCCGTCAGGAAAACTGATCCGCATCGTCACCCAAATTGATGGTCCGCGCTTTAATGAATTTTGGTTGAACAAATTAATGAATAGGTGAAATAATAAAATGAACACATCTCGCTTTCAAATCATCCAACCGAGCGATCTTCCCGACTATCGCAACCGCGCCGGTGATATCGGAGAGGCATCCTGGCCTGAATTCATGATGCACGATTCCATTGCGAACGAATACTGGCATGAGCTATTTGACCGTTTCACTGAATATCAATTTGCTTTATTGGACACAGAAACGAATCGAATGGCAGCGATGGGAAACAGTCTGCCTTTTCATTGGAATGAAGATGTTTCCGCACTCCCCGAAGGCGGCTGGGATTGGGTCTTCCTCAAAGCCGTGGAAGACCACAAAAATGGTGTAATGCCAAATATCCAATCGGCGATCCAAATTGCGATTCACCCCGATTATCAAAGCCAGGGATTGAGTTCCAGAATGGTCGAAGCCATGCGCGGGATTGGACAATCCAAGGGATTTAGATATCTCGTCGCGCCGGTGCGTCCGAACCAAAAGAGCAAATATCCGTTGATAAGCATTGACGATTACATCCAATGGAAAAATAACGAAGGCTTGCCTTTCGACGCATGGTTGAGAGTCCATGCGCGGGCGGGAGCGAAAATCATCAAGCCCTGCCACGAAGCCATGATCATTCGCGGCACACGCGCAGAATGGGAAGGATGGACAGGCTTGAAATTTCCTCAAAGTGGATCTTACTTCGTCCCTGGTGCGCTCAATCCCATGGAAATGAACCTTGAAAAAGATGAAGGCGTTTATAAAGAGCCAAATGTGTGGATGGTGCATCAGATCAAGGAGTAGCTACGGAAAAGAGCAATGGATACAGGTCGCTTCCAAGTCATAACTCCTAGCCATCAAGATTATCGTGATCTCGTGCGCGGGCTCACGAAAGAGGTCTGGCCTGAATTTATGCTGCATGACCAAGTTGCAAATAAACTATGGCATGAACTATTGGATCGCTTTGCCGAATATCAACTCGCTTTATACGACACCGAGAATAGACGCGTCGCGGGCATGGCAAACAGTTTCCCGTTCAGGTGGGAAGAGCCGCTTGAAAACCTGCCGGAAGGTGGTTGGGATTGGGCATTCACGGAGGCCGTCCAAAATCACCAGCAGGGTGTAGCACCAAACGTTCACTGTGCGATCCAGATCGTCGTTCGTCCTGATTACCAGGGTCAGGGATTAAGCGCGCCAATGGTCGAGGCCGTACGCGCGGTTACAAGATCCAAAGGCTTGCAGTCTCTCATCATCCCTATTCGCCCAAGTGAAAAGAACAAGTATCCACTGACAAGTTTGGATGACTACATTACCTGGAAAACTGAGCAAGGTTTGCCCTTCGACGCGTGGCTAAGAGTCCATGTACGGGCGGGAGGAAAGATGATTAAAGTTTGCTATGAGTCAAAGGTCATTCAAGGCACATGTGCGGAATGGGAGAAATGGACAAGGATGCAGTTTCCCCAAAGTGGACAGTACGTCATTGATGGCGCGCTCAACCCAATGGAGATGAATGTCGAGAAAGATGAGGGTGTTTACGTCGAGCCAAATGTGTGGATGATGCATGAGACTGGGTAGCTTATAATTACCTCCATGAAATTTGCTCGACTGTTGGCATTTGGGTTCATTCTGTTTGCGTGCCAGCCAACTACGCTTCCTATTGTCACAATCATTGATGACGGCAAAATTATCATGCTTCAAACAGATGAACGCACTCCGTCGGCGTTATTAAACCAAGCTGAGATCACACTGAATCCAAACGACCGTGTTCTTCTGGGCGGACTACCTATCGCCCCTGATCAGCCAATTACCAATTATCCAATTACTTTACAAGTCCGCCGCGCAGTCACGTTAACTCTTGTCACAACCGATGGAGAAAAAAATTTTCAATCGTCTGCTTTTACCGTTGGTGAAGCATTGCAAGAAGTATCTTTGTGGTTACGCGCAGGCGATCAAATCGAGCCAAGCTTGGAGACCCCCATCAAAGACGGAGTGCAAATCAAAATCACTTCTGGGCGTGCCTTAACAGTCAGTCTGGATGGAAAATCGTTAGAGAGCCAATCGTCCGCGCGGACAGTTGGCGAGGCATTGGCTGAAGCTGGGATTCCGCTCATTGGGCTCGATTACAGCCTTCCGGCTGAAAACGAACCGCTCCCCTCTGACGCGCAAATCCAAGTAGTACGAGTTAATGAATCGGTCCTGCTCGCGCAAAAATCCATCCCGTTTGAAAATGAGTTTCAGGCGTCAGCGGACGTCCCACTTGATCAAACTCAGGTCGTTCAGCCTGGCGAAACGGGACTCGCTGTCCAGCGTATCCGTATTCGCTATGAAGATGGAAAAGAAATCTCGCGCCTGACTGAGGATGAAACGATGGTGCGCCCACCAAAAACGCGTATCCTTGGCTACGGCACAAAGATCGAGGTCAAGACGGCAACGGTGGATAGGGAGAACATTGAATACTGGCGCGCCGTGCAAATGTACGCCACGTCATATTCGCCGTGTCGTTCAGGTGGTGACCAATGTTACTCCGGTACAGCAAGTGGCAAGAGTTTACGAAAAGGAATGGTGGGACTTCGATATAGCTGGTATTTGAGCATGCAAGGTCAGCAGCTTTATATTCCGGGTTACGGGTTTGGATCGGTGGAAGATGTATGCAACGGCTGTGTCGGCAAACCTTGGATCGATCTAGGGTTCAGCGATAGCAATTTTGAAGCCTGGCATTCATGGGTCACTGTCTATTTTCTGACACCTGTCCCTGCAAATGTGATCTATGTTTTGGAGTAATTCGCGCTCCCGAAAAGCATCGGGACTATAGTGAGCGGAGTGGCGCCTTGGCGCCACGCAGACGAAGCGTGGTTGTTAATAATGA
>DASWEH010000273.1:0-4813 GCA_036394895.1 Anaerolineales bacterium | reverse complement strand
ATCCGGATGATCCTCGCTTTGAGGCACTCGAGCCTGCCCGCGTCCGCCCAGATAGCATCTTCGAGGTACCGTATAAAGAAATTATTCAGGAGCTGCGCTATAACCTATGCCACGACGAAGACCAGGCAGTGCCTGTCTTTCCGTTTGCCTACGACTGGCGTTTACCCCTGGATCTCATCGAAAAGCAGTTCTCTGATTTTGTAGACGAAGTCGTCGCTCGTACGAAGTTGATCAGTCACTATGTGGAGGCTGGCTATGTAGATAATCCTAAAGTAAATCTAATCGGTCATTCGATGGGTGGATTAATCATCGCTGGTTACTTGGATCGGAAAGGTAAATCTGCTCCCATATCGAAAGTGGCGACACTGGGGACACCCTATAAAGGCTCTTTTGAGGCAGTCATCAAAATTGCCACCGGAACATCCAATCTCGGTTCCGACGTGTCCAACTCGCGCGAGCGTGAGGCCGCTCGTCTGACTTCTTCGCTATATCATCTGTTGCCAGCCATTCAGGACGCGCTTGAGATCGATGACCCGAAGCTTCCGACAAGTTTGTTCGATCCGGCATTGTGGCAACCCAGTATTGTCGCCTCTGTTTTGGCCTATGTGCAGAGGCAGATGTCATTCCTGACAGAACAGGAACAGAAGGCACAAGCTCTGTTTGCTAGATTCCTGGAGGCCGCCCAAGCCTATCGCGCCCGACTTGATAAATTCCGGCTACCGAAGACGAATCTCAAACCGGAAGATTGGTTATGCGTGGTAGGCGTCAATTCGGAAACGCGCGTACGGATGCGAATCTCCAGCACAGAGAAGGGACCACTGTTCGACCTTAGCTCCAAGTATCGCCTGAATCTTTGGAGAAAAAACCCGCAGGATCAAACGGATTGGATTCTGACCGGTGATGGCACCGTTCCTTTTGAGGCCGCGTTGCCCAACTTCCTAAAGCCTGAAAACATCGTCTGTGTGACCCCGGATGATTATGGCTATTGGGAAGTACAAGATAGAGTGGTCGCAGGCGTGGCTGGTTTCCATGCCATCATGTGTAACATGGACATGCTGCATCGGCTCATTGTCCGTCACTTCACGGGGCGACCTGATGTCGGCGGCAACACCTGGGGATATCCAGTGCCCGGGGTCACACCCGAAAAATGGGCTCCAGCCGTCAAGCCGCTGCGTGCCAAATAATTAATGGGAGAGAGCCAATGAAAATTAAAGGGATTATCTGGCTGGGAACACGCACCGATCGTTTCGAACAAATGACTGATTTTTGCCGCAATGTAATGGGCTTACAACAAACATTGCTCGAACCCGGATTTGCAGTCTTTGATCTGCCCAATGGAGATCGTCTTGAAATATTTGGTCCGGAGGAACCTGCGAACCAATTCTTCACTCATCCTGTCGCGGGATTTCTGGTGGATGACATCATCGCGGCGCGCGCCGAGATGGAAGCGAAAGGCATCGAGTTCATCGGACCGATTCAAGGCGAGACGGATGATTACAAATGGACACACTTCCGCGCACCAGATGGATTTGTGTATGAGTTGACTTATTCGACATCGCATCCATCTATCGCAGAGTAAGATTAAGCTTTCAAAAACTTCACGACCTGTTCATGGATCGACTTCGATTGCAGCGCGCCGCGGTGACCTAATCCTTCTGTTTCGATGAGCTGCGCATGTTTCCAAACGTGCGCAATCGCATGACTATCTTCAACCGGTGTGACGTTATCTGCAACATCATGGAACATCAACGCCGGGATCTGAATCTGCGGCGTCAATTTCTCATTGACAATCGCATCCAGCACATCCTTCCCAAAGTGATCATAAATCATGGCGCGCAAGCCATCCATGATCTCGTCCGATAAACCCGCCAGGACTTGAAAACGCGGCAGGGACTCTAAAAGCTGATTGAACGCGCCGAAATATACCAGTCGCGCGGGATGTGGAAAATTCCGCTCCACCAGTGCATACGAAGTGATCAAAGTCCCAAAAGAATGCGCCAGGATCGCATGAAAATTTCCTTCCTGCTTCGCAAGTAAATCCATGGTCGGCGCGATTTCAAGCAGATTCGTCATCTTACCGGTAGAGTCGCCGTGTGCGGGTTGGTCATACGCCACCACTCGATATCCCGCAAATAAGAGGGATCAACCAAGCCCGTCATTTGTGCACGCGCCCCGCCCCAGCCATGCATGAGCAAGACAGCGGGACCGCTGCTTCCCCATGTCGTGACCGCCAATTCACCACCCTCGAACGGGAGGCGATAATTATTCCCCCACTCAATGATCTCGCGGTCTAACGATTTCACATCATACTTGCCCGGGCTAAAGAATGCCTGATAAACCCTTTTTACAATCCCCTGTTGATTGGTTGTGGCTGTAGGTTCTAATGTTGTCATCTCTTCTCCTTTTGTAGACACTTACTACCTAGTAAGTTGTGACGATAAAAAAATTTATGCGATAGCAAGCAGATCCTGCTTATGCTGCTGTACCACCGCATGAAATTTACTGGTTCCCAACGCCCTAGCCATCTGTAAGGCTCCCTGCAGGCTGGAAAGGATCAAAGCTGCTTTGCTGGCAGGTTCACCATTAAAGTGAAAGACGCCCGCATCTCTTCCCTCCTTTAACGTTGTTTGGAGCCAGTCAAGCAATTCCTTGTGTAAGGACTCCACTTCCTCCTGCAACGCGCTGGGAATCGAATTGAACTCTGCCTCCATGGATCCAACCAGGCAAACCTTGCCTTGATCGGCACGCATGTCTGTGTAAATGCTGAAGAACCAATCCAACTTCTTTTCAGGCGAAAGATCCTTGATGCGTGAATTGTTGATCCATAATTGAAAGCGGTCACGGTAACGTCTGACCACTGCGATTCCTAGGGCTTCCTTGGTAGGAAAGTGATAGTGGATGGCTGCATTCTTTACGCCGAGCTCAGACGCAATATGAGCATAGCTAAAGCCATTGAAGCCTTTATCCTGCAATAAAGCTTCCGCCATGTTCATAATCGTCCGTTTGCTGTTTTCAATCTTAGCCATTGAATAAATTTTACTTACTAGTTAGTAAGTTTGTCAAGGGCCTGGAGCTGTTCTGATGAACTGCTTCGCAGGCCGCGGTTTTCGTTTGGCTTTCCTTTTCGTAGTGGGAGGGAAAGATTGATAGAGCCAATCTACTATCTGAACAAAATAGCGTCAAGATACTTCTCATCGAATTGAAATTGATGTTGCCCTTATATTTGAAATAAGTTCTATATGGTTTAGGTTGGCTTTGTTTTATTCTAGGGTGTGTATGCAAAATCGCGCATGTCATTCTGAGTGAGTGGCGCTCGTAGCACCACGACCGAAGAATCTCGGATTTTGCCCTGAAAGGCCCAGCCTATGAGACTCTCACCTGCATGATTTGCTACACCGCACTGGTGTACGGTGCCAGTGAGCAAATCACGTGCGGCGCAAGTGTCGCTTCGCTCACACCATCCCGGTGTCCTTCGGGAGAGAGTCATCGATCTAATTTGCATACAGACCCTAATGAACGTGCGAAAGTCGTGGAGCTATTTCTACCTTAACGAAATATAAGACTTGTCGAAGTTGCTCACTCTCGTTATGCAAAACAAATCCGAGAAGGGAAGGACTGCGTATTAGTTAATTGAACGTTATCGTTATCAAACCAACTTAAGGAGAGAATATATGAAAAGGCTTTTTTCAGTTAGTCTGTCCGTGTTCCTACTTCTCAGCACTTTCTTTGCAGGGTCAGCAACGTCTGCGGCCGCCAAGGAACCGAAAATCCTGGAATTTGACACGATGGTAGGTATTCCAGCAGGTCTGACTAGAGATCAAAGTCAGGCACCGCTGCGCGGGATTAATGGTGGTGGTGTGCCGTGGGTAATCGCCGACGCTTCCGGTGAACTAAGAGCCAATGGTCACCTGGAAATAAGCGTCCAGGGGTTGGTCCTTGCTACCACTGGCTCGAACCCCAGTGCAACCTTCCGAGGGCTTGTAAGTTGTGTGAAGAGTGACGGCACTTTTGACAACATTCTGACTGATCCATTCCCAGCCACAACCGGACTTGCGTCTGCAGGCGGCGGAAATGCCAAGATCGAAGCAGACGTAGTCCTGCCCCAGCCTTGCATTGCACCGATCATTTTTGTGACCAGCGGCACCGGATCCTGGTTTGCTGCAACGGGCCTCTAAACTAACTTTATTTCACAAACATTAAAACAGATGGCGAATGCACCATTCGCCATCTGTTTTCATTTGGTGGATGATCGAGTGATAAACTTTTGATTCGGATAAAGCTTTTCTATCCTAACTGGAGGAGATATCCTATGCGTGGAAATGATCTCTGCTCATCCTGACATGATAAGCAATTTGAGCATAGTCAGCATGCAGAGCACAGATATAAAATGCCATGAACTCTTTCAGGTCCATGGCATTTGTTGATCGTTCACAGTAAGGTGTTATGGAGTTGTGACTTTATCTCCAGCAGCAGAAACAACGTACCACACGCCACCTACATCCTGTCCAACGACATCACCAGGTGCTTTATCCTTTTCGTAATAATAGAGCGGCCAACCATTATACGTAACCTGAACGGTACCATCTGTGCGATTGGTGATGCCGAGCTTGGAGGCGTCCACACCTTCCCCTGCAACCGGCGCACCTGTCGTGAGTAGTGGAGGCCAAGCTGTGGCGCATTTATCGTAACAGTTGGATGTATTGGGTGTGTCTTTTGTGAAGAGATACAGAGTCATACCTTTATCATCGACCAGGAAAGAGCCGAGTGTATCGTTCTGCCCGAGATTGACATTCGTAGCATTGGCAGACGCAGG